>JALZVZ010000221.1 GCA_023299945.1 Altererythrobacter sp.
CATCACCTTTGTCGACAAACACGCAAAACCGGGCGGCCATTGGAACGATGCCTATTCCTTCGTTGCATTGCATCAGCCATCGGCATTCTACGGCGTGAACTCACTGGAGTTTGAAAGCGAGCAGTTGGATGAGCACGGGCCCAATGCCGGGTTTTACGCGCTCGCTAGCGGTCCAGAGATCAGCGCCTACTTTGAAAAAGTCATGAATATGCGGCTGCTACCCACGGGCCGCGTCCAATATCACCGACTGGCCGAATATAAAGGCAAGGATGAGGCCAGCGGCGCAGCGCGCGTGGTGTCCATCTTGAACGGCGAAGAGACCCGCATCAAAGTCCGCCGCCGTGTTGTCGATGCGACATTCTATCAAACCAGCGTTCCATCCACCCACACACCAGGCTTCGTTGTGGCTGATGATGTTGATATCGCGGTTCCAGGACAGCTCCCAAATATTTGGCAGCGCGGGACTAATTTACCGGAGCATTACGTGATTTTGGGCGCGGGCAAGACCGCGATGGATACCGGTGTCTGGCTATTGGAAGGCGGCGTGGATCCTGCCAATATCACTTGGGTGCGCCCGCGTGAAAGCTGGCTAATCAACCGAGCATATGTTCAGCCGGGCGAGGATTTCTTCGAAGCCATTATTCAAAATCAGATCGCACATTTAAAAGCCGCAGCAGTGGCACAAGATGGCGCGGAAATGATGCGTATGCTGGGCGAGACAGGGCATTACCTGCAGATTGATCCCAATGTGGAGCCGGAAATGTTCCACTTTGCGGTCATCTCACAAGGCGAAATTGATCGTCTGCGCCAGATCACCAATGTTGTGCGCGGTGCACGGGTTCAGTCCATCATTCGCGGCCTAATGCAATTTGAAAACAGCACCGAAAGCGTGCCCGAGGGCAGCCTATTCATCGATTGCACCGCGCGCGCTGTGCCCTTTTCTTTCAGCGATCGCCAAAAACCATTGTTTGAAGATGGGCTCATAACTCTCCAGCCCTTGCATGTCCCGCTGGTGACTTTCAGCGCGGCGCTAACCGCATTTCTCGAAGTACATTTCCCCGATGACGCTACCCGCAATGCCATGGCGATCCCAGGGCCGCTAACCGATACACCGGCGACCTTCCCCTATGCCTTTGCAACCACATTGGTGAACCGCGGCAATTGGTCGCAAGATCCGAAAATTGCGCCTTGGCTCACAAAATCCCGATTGGATGTGACCGGACCAACAATGGTCAAAATGGCGGCCGAGGGTAATCCAAAGCTCGCCGTTCTGGGAGAATTTGCGCAAAGCGCGGCGGGCGCGCAAAAGAACTTGCGCAAATTGGCTGCACAGGCAAAACAAGTTCACGAATCCAAATGATTTTACGTTCACGCCAAGGCCAAGATTGGTTTAGTATAGTTCCACTATGAAAAGACGCGATCTTCTAAAAGGCACATTGGCAACCGGCGCAGCGCTAAGCGTGCCTGCAATGCCCAAATTATTGGCAGCCCAGCCGCGCGCAGGCTCCTTGCGCGACCGTAAGCTGTTTGCGCTAGCGAAAGAGCAGCTCGACAAAGCAGGCGCAGCGATTTGGAAACGCGATATTGTCGGCATTGCAGACTTTGGCCTACACTCTGCGCGCAATCGCTTTCACTTCGTCAATTTGGAACGCCAAGAGGTCAAATCCTACCTCGTCAGCCACGGCACGGGCTCTGATCCAGAGCATGATGGCTGGCTCAATAATTATTCCAATGTTGAAGGATCAAACGCCACATCAAAAGGCGCCTATGTGACATGGGAATGGTATGTTGGCCGCTATGGCACATCGGTGCGTTTGGGCGGGCTTGATGCCACCAATGACGCCGCCTTGCGCCGCTATATCGTGATGCACCGCGCCAAATATGCAGAGCCGAGCCATGTTACGCGCTGGGGTAGGCTTGGCCGGTCAAATGGCTGTTTTGCGCTTGGCGAGGAGCAATTCCGTATCGCGCTATTGAACCTGTCAGGCGGGCGTTTGCTTTATGCCGATACGCTCGGCTTGCAAGAAGATGGCAGCGTGTATCAACGCCCGCTTCCGCAACCTGCGCCGCAATCGCAAGCACCGCAAACGCAAATTCTGCGGCCTGATGATCCCACCGCTACGCAGCGCACCAACCCCGGCGTGTTTTAACCGCACTCTTACTGAAAGAGAGCCCAGATTTTCCAAATTTGGGACCAACAAACAAGAAAGGCGGAGCACACGGCCCCGCCCTCTTAAATTCATGTCAGAGTGAGAGCCAATCAATCGCCTGCAAGCGGGTTGTTCTCAATCACAATCACTTCTTCATCGCTGGTCGTCGCGCGGTTTTGCACCCGCGGCTTGTCCAGACTGGCGAGCACGGGGGCATCGCGTCCATAGATATCCTTGAAGGTCGATAGATTGCCTTCAATGTCGGATGCCATGGTGAAATAGGTGATATAGGCTGGCATTTCCTTCTTGATCATAACCTTGGTATATTTGCCCGAGGTTGCGATTTTCACCGCTTCATCCTTGCTCGCACCTTGGCCCAAAATCGCCATTGTGATCGCCAGTTCCAGCGCACGTTCGGTGCGGATACAGCCATGCGACAATGCGCGATTGGCGTTTTTGAACAGGTGGCGCGAGGGCGTATCATGGAAGAAGATCGCATGCTTATTCGGCATTTCCAGCTTCATCCGGCCGAGCGAATTGCCCGGACCGGGTTGCTGCACAACGCTGACCCAGCCGCTGGCATGCTTTGTTGCCTTATAACCAGCACGCTTCGCCCAAGCAGGATTGTTCAACACTTTTGCGCCCAAACCCTCGCCCTTCACAATAGACTGCGGAACAGTCCATGTTGGGTTAAACACCACGCCGCTAACCATTTCAGCCAGTTGCGGCGTCGCAGTGCGGCCGGGCTTGCCGACGACAGTGCGATAGGTTTTGATGATCGTATCATTTACCGTCAGGCGCAGCTGATATTCTGGCACATTGGTCATCAGATACTGGCTACCCAAATCGCGGGCAAGCCAGCGCCAGCGGTCCATATTTGCGCGGATTAACTTGCGCTTTTTGGTGTCCGCCGCAGGGGTTGCAGCCAGTGCTGTTTTCAACTCTGCATAATCGGGGTGCATCGGCGCAATGCTTTGCAAAGTCCCGGCAATATTGCCTGTCACAACGGCCTTTTCCAGCAAGTCAACGGTGCGGTAGCGGCTGCGATCAGGGTCCTCGACGAACCATTGCTTGCGCGCCTCCATCGGTGTGCGGCCATCGCGCATATCTTCGACCAACCAGATGAAATTCTTGCTAGCGAGAGCGTTCAATTCTGGCGAAGGCGCAGAGGCCATGGCCGTTTTCAGCGCTTGAAGATCATAATCTTGCGAAGAGAGCCCTTCGGTATCGACACCTTCGATGACCGCGATCAATTTCTGCGTGTTTTCCAGTGACCAATCTTGGATCGTCGGTTTGGGCGCAGGGGCGGCTTGTGCCACCTCTTTAGAGATCATGTCCGGGAAAGCATCCTGCACGCTTTGCGCGCCAGATTGGCTTGACGATTGTGCCGTATTTTGACGCGAGGCGATCGAACGCGCACGCACAACGCGAGGAATACCGTCACCTTGCGACGCAGCTTCTGCACCGATCGGTAGAACAGCCTCAGCCTCAACCTGCTGTGCCATCGCTGTGCTAGCGATCATGCCGCTAGCTCCAATTGCAAGAGATGCAACACTCAACTTCAGCCCTAAGGTCTTCATTTAAAGGTCTTTCTTTGAATCAAACAATGCATGCGGTAACCATAGCCGCTTTCTCGGTGCAATATCAATCAGCGCAGCTTTACGATGCCTGAATTTATCGCGTGATTTTGCACGAAATGCGGTGACGCTGGGCCATTCGCCGCCTAGGGCTGCATAAGTGCAACACCAAGGCATCTTCTTACCCGTAGCGGCCACCGTAATCGGCATTGGTCTATTTTCCGGCATGGATGCGGTAATGAAAAGCGCCGCTTTGAGCGTGGGGGCTTTCAGCGCTTATTTTCTGCGCTGCGTCATCGGCTTTTGCATGATCGCGCCCATTTGGAAGCTGACGGGCGGACGCTGGCCTGCTCGCGATGTCATGCGCATTCATTTGATCCGCGGCGTAGTCACCGCCTTTATGGGGTGGAGCTTTTTCTTCAGCCTCACGCGCCTGCCCTTGGCCGAGGCGATAGCTCTGTCCTTCATCGCGCCACTAATCGCGCTCTATTTGGCTGCCGTTTTGCTGGGCGAGAAGATCCGCCGCCAAGCGATTATTGCCGCGTTTTTGGGCCTCGTCGGAGTAATCATTATCGTCGCAGGCCGCTTGGGGCGCGAAAATATGAGTAATGAAGCCCTGATTGGATTGGCCGCTTTGCTGCTATCTGCGTTGCTTTATGCATGGAATCTGGTGCTACAACGCCAGCAAGCGCTGGTGGCGAAACCCGCCGAGGTGAGCACTTTTCAAAACGGGATTGTGACACTGGTGCTGCTGGCGGGAACACCGTTCCTGCTGGTCATACCGCAGGCCGGGCAATGGAATGACATAATCGCTGGCGCTGTTCTTGCGGTGGGTGCAGCATTATTCCTCAGCTGGGCCTATGCCCGCGCCGAGGCACAAGTGCTGGTGCCGGTGGAATATACGGGCTTTTTATGGGCGGCGCTGTTCGGGTGGCTTTTGTTTGATGAAACGATCAGCATGAGCACGATAGCCGGTGCCGTGCTGATTGTCATCGGCTGCTGGATTGCGACGCGCGGCCAAACCAATGCAAGTCCGGAGCATACAGAGCAGGCCGCAACTTAGGCGGCTCTGCTTTTGTAATAGGAAATTGCGACATTTCCGAAGGGCCCCACCAAATACGGGGAGCGACTAAAAATTGTGGACCTTACTTGGCCTTTGAAACTTGTGCGATTTGCGCCGAAACCCCGGAGGCTGCTCCAGCTACCAAGTCACTCTTCGCCGCCTGCGTTTGCTCAGCAGTAAAGAACAATGCAGCACCGAAGCATGCCACGACGAACATGCCTGCAATGCCTACGCCTGCGCGCACGCGCGCCGCTGCATTGTCACTTTGTAAATTGAATGTGGTCACGTTTCATCCCCCCATGGATCAAGAAATGTCCTGCCTCGTTCCACCCTTAAATGTTCGTTAACCTATTAAGATTCTAAAAAACAAGAAAAAATTTGTTACAAATTGTTTCATTGCAAGGGGATAGAGGCATACGTGCCTTCACGATGCCTTAATCCCCCCCCTTGACCAAAGCCCCGCCTTCGCGCAGGTGCACAGTCAAGATTTAGGCACGCGTTTACTCTCGCTGTGCCGCCCTTGGGATTGGCCCAAAACCACAGAAAGGAACGCTTCGATGACGCAGGTCGGACAGGACACGCTTGGCACTCGCTCAACCCTCACAGTAGGCGGCAAGGATTACGCCTATTATTCTTTTGCCAAGGCATCAGAAAAACTCGGCGATTTATCGCGCCTGCCCAATTCCATGAAGGTTCTGCTTGAGAACTTGCTGCGATTTGAAGATGGCGGCTTTACTGTTTCAACCGACGACATTCAGGCGGTTGCCGATTGGGCCAAGAACCCAACGACCGGCAGCGAAATTCAATATCGCCCTGCGCGCGTGCTACTGCAGGATTTCACCGGCGTTCCTTGCGTTGTTGATTTGGCCGCGATGCGCGATGCCATTTCTAAGCTTGGCGGCGATACCGCGAAAATCAATCCGCAGGTCCCCGTCAATCTGGTGATCGATCACTCGGTCATGGTCGATGAATTTGGCCATCCCAAAGCGTTCGAGAAAAACGTTGAGCTAGAATACGCTCGCAATGCAGAGCGCTATGACTTCCTGAAATGGGGCTCGAAGAGCTTTGAAAACTTCTCCGCTGTTCCTCCGGGCACAGGCATTTGCCACCAGGTGAACTTGGAGCACATCGGCAAGTGCGTTTGGTCCAGCGCGGATCAAGACGGCAATCTGGTCGCTTATCCTGACACATGCGTTGGCACCGACAGCCACACCACCATGATCAACGGCCTCGGCGTGCTTGGCTGGGGCGTTGGCGGGATTGAGGCCGAGGCCGCAATGCTTGGCCAGCCAATCTCTATGCTGATCCCGAAAGTGGTGGGCATGGAGCTGACCGGTAAAATGTCTGAGGGCATTACCGCAACCGACCTCGTTCTTACCTGCGTGCAAATGCTGCGCGAAGTGGGCGTTGTGGGCAGCTTCGTTGAATTTTACGGCGAAGGCGTTGCCAATCTCACTTTGGCTGACCGCGCGACAATCGCAAACATGGCGCCGGAATATGGCGCGACTTGCGGCTTCTTTGGGGTCGACGACAAAACGCTCGATTATCTGCGCCTCACTGGCCGCAGCGAAGATGAGATCGCTCTGGTCGAAGCCTATTCCAAAGAGCAAGGCATGTGGTTTGATCCGGCGCAAAAGCCTGTTTTCACCCAAACACTATCCTTGGATGTTGGCTCGGTTGTGGCATCGCTTGCCGGCCCGAAACGCCCGCAAGACAAAGTCACTCTGCCAATGGTGGACGAGCTGTTTAATGGCGATCTGAAGAAAACCTACGGCAAAGATGCGGCTGAACGTGTGGCTGTCGATGGTAAGGATCACGATATTGGCGACGGCGACGTTGTTATTGCTGCGATTACCAGCTGCACCAACACATCCAACCCTGACGTTTTGATTGCCGCAGGGCTCGTCGCGCAAAAAGCGGTCGAGAAAGGCCTGAAGCCCAAACCATGGGTGAAGACATCGCTCGCGCCAGGATCGCAAGTGGTCACGGACTATCTTGAGAAAGCCGGCCTGCAAACGCATCTGAATGAAATCGGATTTGATCTGGTTGGCTATGGTTGCACTACTTGTATCGGTAACTCCGGCCCACTGGCTCCGCCGATCAGCAAAGCGATCAATGGCAATGATATTGTCGCCGCATCCGTTTTGTCGGGTAACCGCAATTTCGAAGGCCGCGTCTCTGCCGACGTACAAGCCAACTTCCTTGCGTCACCTCCGCTCGTTGTGGCCTATGCGCTGAAAGGCACTGTCACAGAAGACATCACCACCACCCCGCTTGGCCAAGACCAAGACGGCAATGATGTGATGCTCGCCGATGTTTGGCCCAGCAATGATGAAGTCGCGCAGGTTCGCAGCGGCGCGATTGACCGGCACATGTTCGAAACCCGCTATGCCAATGTCTATGAAGGCGATGAGCACTGGCAGGCGATTAATGTTGAGGCATCGGACACATACCAATGGCGTCCCGGCTCGACTTATATTGCGAACCCGCCATACTTTGAGGGCATGGAAATGACCCCCGCCCCGATCACGGATGTGATCGACGCGAAGCCTCTGGCGGTTTTGGGTGATAGCGTAACAACAGACCACATCAGCCCCGCTGGTGCGATTAAAGAAGACAGCCCGGGCGGCGAATATCTGTTGGGTAATCAAGTCGCCAAGGCAGATTTCAACTCCTACGGCTCGCGCCGCGGCAATCACGAAGTTATGATGCGCGGCACCTTTGCCAATATCCGCATTAAGAACGAAATGGTCCCCGGCGTTGAAGGCGGATACACCACTTATAATGGCGAGCAGATGGCGATCTACGACGCCGCCATGAAGCATAAGGCCAATGGCACGCCGCTGATCGTTGTGGGCGGCAAGGAATATGGCACAGGCTCATCACGCGATTGGGCGGCAAAGGGCACAATCCTGCTCGGTGTGCGCATGGTGATCGTAGAGAGCTTTGAGCGTATCCACCGCTCAAACCTTGTCGGCATGGGCGTATTGCCATTGCAGTTCAAAGAGGGCGACACGCGCGAAACACTCAGCCTGACCGCGGATGACAATTTTACTATTAAGGGCCTTGCTGATCTGAAGCCGGGCCAGGATGTCGAAGTCGCCGTAACCCGCGCCGATGGAACCAGCTTCACCTTCAACGCTCTGTGCCGGATCGATACGGCGAATGAGATGGAATATTACAAGAACGGCGGCATTCTACATTACGTTCTGCGTAAGCTTGCAGCAGACTAAGCATCGCATTCATTTAGGCGACATCAGAGGCCTCCTAGAACCGGATTTGGTTTTAGGAGGCCTTTTGGTATGCGCCGTTTACACAGCTCAACCCTCGCACTTAGTCTGGTATTTGCTTCAGGGACGCTGACCAATATTGCCAATGCGCAAGACGCGCCAGTTGCACAAACAGCCGTTCCCCAGATCGACTATGCCGGCTTTGTTGGGCTTACCGCAGAGGTAGCAGAATACCGCCAAAAACGGCTGCTGGAACGCGGCGCTTTCTTTGCGAAAGCCGCAGAAGAGGGCGCGCTAATCCTAGACACCCGCAGCGCTGCAGCTTTCCAAGCGGGCCATATTAAGGGCGCGATCAACCTGCCCTTCTCCGACTTTACCGATGAAAAGCTGGCCAAGGTCTTAGGCACGAACACCTCCCGCCCCATACTCATCTATTGCAACAATAATTTCAGCGACAATCGCCAGCCGATTGCATTGAAAAGGGCACCGCTCGCACTCAACATCCCGACCTTCATCAACCTCTATGGCTATGGCTATAAGAATGTGTGGGAATTAGACGGGGTGATGTCGGTCGCCGAGGTTGATTGGGTCGCAGATCCAGATTGGCCGATCCTGCGCCGCACGCCTGAGCCGGCGAGTTGAATTCAACGGACGGAACGATCCGCTATCCAACCCTGCTCCCATAGAAAAAGGGCGGCTCCCACTGAGGAACCGCCCTTTTCTTTGTCTCTTATTCTGAAGGCTTAGGCAGCCTTGCGGAACTTGAACTTTTTGCGACCCAGGATCGCTGCAATACCCAATCCGAACAGAGCCATCATTGGCGGTGCAGGGACATCGGTGCCGCTGCTGCTGCCGGTGGTGCCGCTTGAACCGCTCGTGGTCGATGAGGTCGAGGACGAAGAGCTGGTGCTCGACGATGTCGAAGAGCTGGTGCTGCTGGTCATGCCCGAAGTTGAACCGCCACTTGTTGCGCCGCTGCTGCCTGACGAGCTGCCCGATGAGGAGCTGGACGTCGAGCTAGAGCTGCTACCAGTGCTGGTTGCACCAGATGATGTAGCACCCGAAGATGTTGCGCCAGAGCTGGTGCCGCCGGATGTCGACGAGCTGCTCGAAGACGAACCTGACGAAGAGCTGGATGAGCTGGTCACATCACCCGAGCTAGACGACGAGCCTGAGCTAGAGCTGCTGCCCGATGAGCTCGATGAGCCGCCCGAGGTGTTACCGCTGCTGGTGACATCACCCGAAGTCGAAGAGCTAGAGCTGCCGGAAGAAGAGCCCGATGAGCTGCTCGAACCGCCAAAGCTGGTGCTGCCACCTGAGCTCGAAGACGAGCCAGAGCTGCTACCCGAAGAGCTAGATGAGCCGCCCGATGTGTTACCACTGCTGGTGACATCACCCGAAGTCGAAGAGCTTGAGCTGCTGGACGAAGAGCTAGATGAGCTGCTCGAACCACCAAAGCTGGTGCTGCCACCGGAGGTATTGCCGGAGGAAGTGTTTCCGCTGCTGGTGTTGCCACCCGAAGAGGAAGAGCTGGAAGAGCCACTCGATGACGATGAGCCAGTCGAAGTGTTGCCGCCAAAGCTGCTGCTGCCACCCGAAGAAGACGAGCTAGAGCTGCTGCTTGATGAGGAACTCGAAGAGCCGCCTACATTGCCCGAAGTCGAGCTGGAGATGTCACCCGATGTCGACGAAGAGCTGGAGCTGCTGGATGAGCTACTGCTCGACGACGAACCGCCTGAAGTACCAGAGGTTCCCGAAGTACCAGATGTGCCCGAGGTTCCGCCGAAGCTGCTGCTGCCACCCGAAGATGACGAGCTGCTAGAACTGCTTGATGAAGAGCTAGACGAACCGCCAACATTGCCAGAAGTCGAGCTTGAAATGTCGCCCGAGCTTGAAGAGCTGGAGCTGCTCGATGAGCTGCTGCTCGACGAGGACGAACCGCCGGAAGTTCCCGAGGTGCCCGAAGTACCAGACGTGCCCGAAGATCCGCCGAAGCTAGTGCTGCCACCCGAGGATGACGAGCTAGAGCTGCTCGATGATGAAGAGCTTGAAGAGCTCGAACCACCACTTGTGGTATTTCCGCTTGTGCTCGAAACATCACCAGAAGTCGAAGAAGAGCTGCTGCTCGACGACGATGAACTGGAGGAGCTTGAACCGCCAAAGCTGCTGCTGCCACCGGAGCTCGAAGAGCTGCCTGAAGACGAACCTGACGAAGAGCTGGAACCACCGCTGGTGTTGCCGCTCGTGCTCGAAACATCACCCGAAGAGGATGAAGAGCTTGAGCTGCTCGACGATGAAGAAGAGCTAGATGAGCTGCTTCCGCCAGATGTGTTGCCGCTCGTGGTGTTACCGCTTGTGGTATTGCCCGAGGTTGAGCTTGTCACGCCGCTCGACGTTGAAGTCGTGCTCGAAACATCGCCCGAGGTTGAGCTGGTTACATCACCCGAAGTGGACGTAGTGCTCGACACATCACCCGAGGTTGAGCTGGTTACACCGCTCGACGTTGAAGTCGTGCTTGAGATACCGCCTGAACCTGAGCTTGTAACGCCGCCGGTAGATGTCGACACATCACCAGTGGATGTCGAGGAAGAGCTTGTCACTCCGCCGGTAGAGCTAGTGACGCCGCCGGTGGAGCTGGTCACTGTGCCAGTCGACGAGGAAACTTCACCAGTTGTCGTGGAGCTTGTGAACTCACCAGAAGACGAAGTGGTCGAGGTTGAATTATCAATGTCGATATCGATCACGATACCGCTGGATGAATCGCCCGAGGATCCGCCAGTCGTTCCGCCTGAGGTCGAAACATCGCCAGATGTCGAGGAACCACCGCTTGATGAGCTAACATCGCCAGAAGAGCCACCACCAGAAGTGGTCGTGGTCGACGTTACGTTAACGCTGCCACCGCCGCCGCCGCTGCCGCCGCCGAAGAAGCCGCCAAAGAAGCCTCCACCGAAGCCGCCGCCGAAGCCGCCACCGCCGCCAATCACTGTAACACCGCCGCTGCTACCGCCGCCGCCTTGAACGGGGGGGAGTGCAGGCAAGGGCACTGGGATCAAACGAGCGCGGTATACTGGTGCGCATTCCGCTGCGTTCTCGATTGTCTCAACAATGCGGCCAGTTGAACCGACGATGCCAGGGTTAGCATTTGGAATGCCTGCATGCGGAGCGCCAGCTGCGCCCTCGCACTCAACCACGCGATTAACGACGCGGCGCTTGCGCTGGACAGGCTTGGGCACTGTACGATTGCGAGTCTTCACATACCGAACGGGTTCAGGTGCTGTTGCGATCCGCTTACCTTTAACGGGGCGTTCGCTCCCATAGGCAGGGTCATCTGAGATCGGTGCTTCTGCAACATGGACAGCACCCCCGCCAAGCAGCGCGACACCGGCTGCGGTTGCGGATAGTTTTGCTATGGCCAATTTTACCGACATGGACGAAAACTCACTTCGTTTGCATTTCATAAAACCGTCAATGAATTCAGCGAATCCGAACCCGTGGCGATTTCTGTCCCTGCAAAAGAACCTGTCATGGCCGCTGCCGCAATCATATTAACCACGAAACGCAGCGCCCAACTCAAATTTTTGGTCGTTTTTCGCCTGCGCTTGAACACTTGTCCCAGTTTGGAACCGAATTTCAGGCAAAAGTTGCTTAGGTTTTAAGCATTTCCGTCAAATAAGCCGTTTTGCGTATCTGGAGAATCAGTCTTGGGAATCGGCATTTCCAAGTGATTCCACCCCGCATCATTCAGCATACGGCCTCTAGCTGTTCGGGCCAATAGGCCCAATTGGATGAGGTAGGGCTCCACTACGTCTTCGACCGTATCGCGCGGTTCAGCGAGGCCTGCCGCCAGCGTCTCAACCCCGACAGGTCCGCCTTTGTAAGTGGTTGCGATCATAGTGAGATATCGTCTGTCCATCGCATCAAGGCCTAGGGAATCGATCTCAAGCCGCGTCAATGCATTATCCGCCAGCGCCTTGGTCACAGTGGTATCGCCTGCCACATGGGCAAAGTCGCGCACCCGCCTAAGCAAGCGTCCCGCCACCCTTGGCGTACCGCGCGAACGCCGCGCAATCTCGCGCGCGCCCGCGGGATCTATATCCATGCCGAGCAGTTTTGCGCCGCGCGTCACCACCAACTCCAGCTCATCATGATTGTAGAAATTGAGGCGCACGGGAATGCCGAAACGGTCGCGCAGCGGGGTCGTTAGCAAGCCTTGGCGGGTGGTTGCGCCGACCAACGTAAAGGGCGGCAAATCTATGCGAACACTGCGTGCAGCGGGCCCCTCCCCTATTATAATGTCGAGCGCACGGTCCTCCATCGCTGGATAAAGCACTTCTTCGACAATCGGATTGAGCCGGTGAATCTCATCAATGAAGAGCACATCATTAGGCTCAAGATTGGTAAGCAATGCGGCCAGATCGCCAGCCTTTGCAATCACAGGGCCGGAAGTGGCACGAAAGCCTGCGCCCAATTCGCTGGCGATAATTTGCGCCAGAGTGGTCTTGCCCAGACCCGGCGGACCAAAGAACAATGTATGGTCCATCGCCTCACCGCGCGACTTAGCGCTGTCGATAAAGACCCGCAGATTATCGCGCGCGCCTTCCTGCCCGATAAACTCGCTGAGCGTTTTGGGGCGCAGCGCCACATCGGGATCGTCGAACTGGCGATCGGGAGAATGGATGGGTGTGTCTTCACTCAAAACGGGTTCACCGTATAGCCGTCTTGTTGCAGCAGGGCGTGCGCGGTCATGGCGGACAATTGCACTTCCACGCCCTCCACCAGATCAGCCTTCGCCACGCCGTTCACCGTGCCGGACTGTCCGCACAATATAATGCGCACACCGTGATCGAGCAGAGCGCGCAGCAATCCTGTGCTAGGGTTTGCGTCACCGCCGCGCTCGCGTTTTACCCATGCTGCATCATTCAATAGATCCAGCGTCGCCTTGCCATGCACGACAATCGCGATTTTGATATTTTCCGCAGGAACACCGTTGGCGACATGCATATTGATGAAGCGCGCGGCGCTTTCAAAACCGGGGTGGCGCTGGCCTTCTTTTGCAGCCTCGGCCACATCGAACGCAATCACAAATTCGGCATCCGCAGGCAGAGCAGTCATGCCTTCTATCGGCGCGTGCGGGCCGTAGTCTGCAAACACTGGCCCATTGTTAAACGCCGACATATCCTGCGCCGCTGCTGGAGCGACTAGCGCCATCGACAATGCCGTAAACAAGCCAAGATTTTTGATCATTTTTGAACCGCTCCAAAATCCGGATATGCTTCTACACTTTTGAATAGCGGCCGGAGTAGTTTACCGCCGCCGATGGTAACAGGCTCCCCATCCGCGCCAATGACCAGAGTGCCTATCACGTAATATACACCCGCCGGCGGGATTGATACGCTGTCGCAGCTCGTGCCGCGCGGCTTTTCAATTTGAAGCGTGCCAGTTGCCTTGTCGATTGCCTTGGTTTCATCGCGCTTGTCGGTAAGCGACCAGACTCGGATCAGATCGCGGCTGCCAACATCGCGCAAAGTTTGGCGGTCAATTCGCACGCGGTATTGAACCATACCGTCAGGCGCATCAGTTTTCTTATCTTTGCTGAAAAGCACAATCTTGCTTTCAGATTGCACCGATTGGCAGGCAGAAGCGGGCGCTGCAATCATAAGGCCTGCACCAAGAGCAGCGATCATCAATCCAGATTTTCGAAAAACAGCTTTCATATCATATACCTCCAGCCGGATTGATCGCAGAGATCGGATTGCGCTTTAGTGAACATGTCACCCTGCCGCCTTCTTCAATGCCACGCGAATAAGGTCGCCTTCTTTCGCGCCCTTGCCCAATTCTGCCTGCGCGCTAGCCACCGCTTGCGCCGCAATCGCTGGCTTAAACCCAAGGTTCTGCAAAGCCGATACCGCATCGGAACTCGCTGCGCCTTTGGGAGCCAGAGCCGCGCCGCCAATCGAACCGCCGCCCGGAAGCGCACCAGCCTTATCCTTCAGCTCATTCACAATCCGCGCAGCCAGTTTCGGGCCAACACCGTTTGCGCGCGACACGGTCGCTGCATCACCGCCAGCGCAGGCATCGCGCACTTCGCCAATCGAAAGCGCCGACAATATTGCCAGCGCAACCTTGCTGCCCACGCCCTGCACTGTTGTTAGAAGACGGAACCAATCGCGCTCAGCACTTTCCGCAAAGCCAAGCAGGCGCATATCATTTTCGCTCACCTGCAAATCAGTGTGGACCGTGCAGCCCTCGCCGATCTCGCCCAAAGCGCTCAATGTGGTGGAAGAGCAATGCACGAGATAACCCACGCCTTGCACATCAACGATGGCCCAATCCTCGCCGGTTTCATCCAGCCTGCCAGATAGTTTTGCAATCAACGCGAAGTCCCCTTGGCCATGGTTTGTTCTTGGACTGAAAGTTTTGTTTGGTCTAGAGAATATGGACTTAAGTGCACAGTTGCGACATGAGGGAATGCATGAGCTTTAACACTTTTGGACGGATGCTGCGCTTCACCACTTGGGGCGAAAGCCACGGGCCTGCATTGGGCGCGGTGCTGGATGGGTGCCCGCCGCATATTGCGCTGAGCGAGGCTGATATTCAGCCCTTTATGGATGCGCGCAAACCGGGGCAGAACAAGTTCACGACGCAGCGCAAAGAAGATGACCTTGTGAATATCCTCTCTGGCGTGTTCGAGGGGCAGACCACAGGAACGCCCATTTCTCTGATGATCGAAAATACCGATCAGCGCAGCAAAGACTATTCCGAAATCGCGCAAAGCTACCGGCCCGGTCATGCCGATTACAGCTATGATGCGAAATATGGCATTCGCGATTATCGCGGCGGCGGGCGTTCCAGTGCCCGCGAAACAGCGGCGCGCGTAGCGGCAGGCGCGATTGCGCGGGCGATCATTCCTGAGGTGACAATCCACGCCTATGTTTGCGAGCTGGGCGGTGATGCGATTGATCGCAGCAAAATGGATTTGGCCAAGATCGGCAATAATCCTTTCTTCTCTCCTGATGCCGCCGCCGCAGAGCGCTGGGCAGAGCGCCTCGACCAAGTGCGCAAAGATGGCTCATCATTGGGCGCAGTGGTAGAATGCGTCGCCACCGGCGTACCAGCCGGATGGGGCGCGCCGGTCTATGCCAAACTCGACAGCGATTTGGCCGCCGCCATGATGACGATCAACGCAACCAAGGGCGTCGAAATTGGCGATGGCTTTGAAGCTGCGCGCCTGACCGGTGAACAAAACGCTGATCCGATGCGGCCCGGCGATATGGCCAAAGGCGGCGTGCAAGGTGGAGGGGCACCAGAATTTCTCGCCAATCATGCCGGCGGCACGGCGGGCGGTATCTCTACCGGACAGCCAGTGGTCTGCCGAGTGGCATTTAAGCCAACATCCTCCATCCTCACGCCGGTGCAATCGGTGAACTCTGCTGGAGAAGCGGTGGATGTGCGTACCAAGGGACGGCACGATCCCTGCGTTGGCATTAGAGGCGCGCCTGTAGTTGCCGCAATGATGGCGCTGGTTCTGGCCGATCATAAGCTGATGCACCGCGCGCAGATGCAATCGCTTTAAACGATCAATACCTGCACTTTAATCGATTGGACAGTTTGTCACGGACTTGTCATTTAAAGCCGGTATCGGGAGTGGAAACCGCTCCCAAACGAATCACATATACCCCTTAGGAGAGACATCATGGATGCTAAAACAGGCGATATTTCAGGTTGCCCATTCGACCACACTAGCGGAACACGTTCTTTGCATGGCCGCACCAATGCCGATTGGTGGCCTGAGGCAATCCAGCTCACAACGCTGACAGAGGGTGGCCGCAACGCGAACCCAATGGGCGAAGATTTCGATTATGCAGAAGCGTTTAACGCAATTGATTATGACGCTCTGAAAGCCGATCTGACCGCTTTGATGACGGACGATCAGGAATGGTGGCCTGCTGATTACGGTCATTACGGTCCGTTCTTCATCCGCATGACATGGCACGCGGCGGGCACTTACCGCACAGCCGATGGCCGCGGCGGCGGCGGAAGCGGGCAACAACGTTTTGCCCCGCTCAATAGCTGGCCTGACAATGGCAATCTCGACAAGGCGCGACGCTTGCTGTGGCCCGTCAAACAGAAATACGGCAAGCATATTAGCTGGGCTGACCTTTTCATCCTGGCCGGTAACGTCGCAATTGAAAGCATGGGCGGACCAGTGTTCGGCTTTGGCGGCGGACGTCCAGACGTATTCGAGCCAGAAACCACCTATTGGGGCACTGAAGAATTGATGGTTGATACGGGCGCACAAACCCGCATCCAGCCTGACAAGAATATGGATTTGGAAAGCCCACTGGCGGCGATCCAAATGGGCCTAATCTACGTCAATCCAGAAGGTCCCGGCGGCAATGCTGATCCGCTGCTGTCGGCACGCGATATGCGCACGACCTTTGCGCGCATGGCCATGAATGACGAAGAAACTGTTGCTCTGACCGCTGGCGGCCACGCCTTTGGTAAAGCGCACGGCGCAGCGCCATCAGACACATTCGGCGATGCACCAGAAGGTGAGACGCTCGAGAATCAAGCCTTTGGTTGGCTCACCGATCAGTCGGAAATCGACGCGGGTAACATCACCACATCCGGTATCGAAGGCGCATGGTCGAACAATCCGACAAGCTGGAGTCACGATTATTTCCGTTTGCTGTTCAAATATGATTTTGAACTTGTGCACAGCCCGGCAGGCGCGCAGCAATGGACGCCGATCAACCCCGAAGAAGCCGATATGGCGCCCGACGCACGCGACCCTTCGAAGAAGGTTCCGACCATGATGACGACGGCGGACATGGCGCTGAAAATGGACCCAGAATACGCTAAAATATCGAAGCGTTTCTTGGAAAACCCGGCTGATCTAGACGACGCATTCGCCCGCGCATGGTTCAAATTGCTCCACCGCGATATGGGTCCAAAGGCGCGTTACCTCGGCCCAGAAGTGCCATCCGAAGATCTGATCTGGCAGGACATTGTTCCTGCTGGCAAGACCGTTTCGGACAGCGATGCATCGGCTTTCAAAGCAGCGGCATTGGGCAGCGGCTTGAGCGTTAGCGAGCTTGTGAAAGCGGCATGGGCATCGGCCTCCACCTATCGCGGTACTGACCACCGCGGCGGCGCAAATGGCGCGCGTGTTGCACTGGCTCCGCAAAATGGCTGGGCGTCGAATGATCCGGATGAGCTGGGCAAAGTTATCGCCAAGCTCAACGACATTCGCGGCAATATCAGCCTAGCTGATGCAATCGTCCTTGCCGGTACAGCGGCTGTCGAAAAAGCAGCGACGGATGCAGGTCACAGCATTTCTGTAGCGGTCACCACCGGCCGCGGCGATGCAAGCGCAGATCAAACGGACGCGGAGAGCTTTGAGCCATTGGAACCATTGGCTGACGGCTTCCGCAACTATCTGCGCGGTAAAGCTACGGTGAAAACAGAGGATCTGCTGATCGACAAAGCGCATTTGCTGGGTCTTTCCATCCCGGAATTGACCGTATTGGTTGGCGGCATGCGCGCTTTGGGCGCAGTGGCTGGCAACACTGGCCACGGTGTCTTCACAGACCGCGCTGGGCAGCTGACGACAGACTTCTTCACCAATTTGCTGGACATGGGCACCAAATGGGCGCCCGTCGATGGCAGCCATGACGAGGAATATGTCGGAACCGATCGCAAAACCGGCGCTGAAAAGTTCCGCGCAACCCGCGCTGATCTGATCTTTGGTTCGCACTCACAGCTTCGCGCACAAGCCGAAGTCTATGCAGAAAACGGCAATGAAGAGAAGTTTGTGACAGACTTCGCCGCAGCTTGGGCCAAGGTCATGGATGCCGACCGGTTCGACATTAGCCACGCAAAATATCACGCTTAAGCCTTCCCCCTCCCAGCTTAAGCGTGAGATTAACCCCCGGTGTTCCTAACGGAGCATCGGGGGTTTTTCTTGCATATCGCCTGCGTTTCGTCGCAAGGACGCGCGCATGAACATGGCCCCTATTCAAGCGCATAATTATGCGCCCCAAACGATCACCCGGCGCGCCCGCTTGCTCGCAGGCATAATCGCCGCAGTTGCTTTTGCTGCACTGGCTGTTCAGCCCCTACTGGGCGACGGCACTTATTTACAGAATTTGGGCGGGATGCTGCGCTATTTCACCATATGGGGCAATGTCGCCGCTTGCCTGATCATGGCAACAATTGCATTGGGACGAGACGTTTCGCGCCCAATTATGGCCGCACTGGCAACCGCACTCACGATCATTGCCTTAGTTTATTGGTTGCTATTGTCGGGCATCCACAACCCCGAAGGTTTTGACCGGATCACCAATCAATTTCATCACACGATCGTGCCTGCTTTGACCATTGGCTGGTGGCTGCGCTTTACGCCTGCTGCGCCATCGACCAAGGCACTGATCCCCGCGATTATGGTGCCGCCGCTATCCTATGGCGCATTTGCTTTAGTGCTGGGCCAAATGACCAGCTTCTACCCCTATTTCTTTACCGACTTACCGGCTCTCGGATGGCCAAAATTTCTATTGAGCAATGCTGTTTTTGCGCTGTTTTTTGCAGTGTCCGGAGCAGGTCTGGTGACTGTGAAAAATTGGCTGCAAAACAGGCTTAGCGCCGCCGCTTAAGCACCAAATACAAAGCCCCTTCGCCGCCGTGACGGCGGTGCGCTTTTCGTATTGCAGCGATAGAGCCACCATGCGGACCAGCTGCGAGCCAATCGAGGATTTTTGCTCTGATCGCCCCGCGCTTGCTCCCGCGGTCAGCAGGGTCAACTGGACGCGGCTTGCCCGCAATCAGCAGGACCACACGCGCATCCATCGCCAATGCCTGTGACAGGCCGCTATCGAGCCGCATATGCGCGCTATCCAGCGTATGCCCATGCAGATCGAGAGTGAAATCGGGCGCTATCGTGCCGCTGCGCAATTTGCGCTCCCACCCGCCATCAAGGCCCTGTGTGGAAGCATCAGACAACGGCGCAGAGCGTGCTGGTTGGACGGGCTTCGGCGGCAGTTTAGGCGTCAGGACAGGCGCTGCGCGAACCGGCTTTTTGCGCTTTGTCTTAACGCCCGGAACTGCCTCTACCAACTTGATAGACGGCACGGCACGCCCTGCCATCGGCGTCACGCTATGGGCCAATTTTGCCCAAGCCTGCGCCTCCTCCTCAGACAGCCCTCTTGGAATAGCATGCCGCTCGCTCATTTTTGATTGAGGCGCTCCACGCTTCCCTTAGGCAGGAACAGCAAGGCCTCGCCTCGCCCAGTCATACCGCCAGCAATTTCGCGTGCATCCGCGCCCGCGCCCCAAAACGTATCGAACCGGTTTGCGCCTTTAATCGCGCCGCCTGTGTCCTGAGCAATCCACAATCCATCGGCAATGTCGCGGTCAAGGTCGAGCCACACCGGCGCGCCGTAAGGCACAAAGCGCGGATCAACCGCCACCGAACTTTCGCGCCGCACCGGAATGCCAAGCGAGCCCAGCGGACCATCGCCTGTAAGCTCACGGAAGAAAATCCAACTTTTGTTGAGGCGCATCAGATCGCGGCCCTCTGCTGGGTTTTCGCGGATATATTGCATGATCCCCTGCATGGAGCCGGCATATTTACCAGGGCCCTCACCGAGCAATCCTTGTTTGCGCATGACGCCGCCGATGCCGACATATTCACGGCCATTTTGTCCAGCGTACCCAATGCGAATAATCTCTCCGTTTGGGGTTCGCACGCGGCCTGATCCTTGGATTTGCAGAAAGAACAATTCCACCGGATCAGCGGCATAAGCGATCACAGGCACGTGGCCTTCCAATACGCCATCCTCAATTTCAGCGCGCTCGTAATATTGTACAAATTCGCCTGCATCATTGGTACGGCCAAGCGGTGCGCGGCCTTCGCGTTCGTCCACAGGAACGGTTGAGGGCCAGCTGCGTTTCAAATCGCTTGGCATAGCATAGATCGGCGTTTCGCAGCCCGTTTGGCGCTTACGGCAGCCGCGGATTTCAGGCTCGAAATAGCCCGTCGCAAAAGCCTCTCCTGACCCCACAATCACCGTTTCAAAATGCGTCTTAAAGAAATCGCCCGCGCGCGCATTAGGCCAAGCTTTCGCGGCATCGCAAGATGGCTTCCAATCGCTGGAATATGTCAGCCCGCTTTTGTCTTCGCGGATCAGAACTTTTGGGCAGCTTTCGATAAAGCCAGACAATGCGGCGGCGGCATCCTTGCCGCGCAGCCCCAATGATTTGATCGAGGGCCCGCGCTTCACGCCTGCAAGCCGTGCGCTTTCGACATTGGTCTCAGGCGGCGCTGTGCCGTTGTCCGGTGCATCACTATTGGGAACAAGCGAACCGCAAGCTGACAGCGCCATAAGTGCTGCCGCTGCGAAGGCGGATTGGAAAGAGCGATGCATCATAAGCACTCGCATCCCCTTTCGCGCGCAGATTGTCAAACGCGCAGAATATGCTCGCCTTGCGACTTAACGCCCCGGCTTAGCCTTCGTCGGTTTCGTCGAGCATCCAATGGACATCGGCGGATTTCACATCGCGCATAAAGGTCCAAATATCGCGGCTTTCCATCGCATCATCGAGCGATCCAGCCACTGCATTGCCGTCTTTGTCGCGCGTGACAGAAGCAATATCGGCGACGAACAACACAGATATACGCGCCATCTTACCGTCCATTTCGGCACGGTTGATGCGGGTTTCTTCAATCCGGATCAGCTTATTATCAAGCGTGTGACCGGCGGCCTCGCGCGCATCGATTGCGCCGCTAAAGCTGGCGTAGACGTCGTCATCGCACAGCTCTTTCAAAGTTTCGCGGTCACCATTCCAAAACGCCTCAAGCACCATTTCATAAGCGCCTTTTGCGCCTTCTAGGAAAGACGTGATGTCAAAGTGCCTGTCTGCCGCCGCGATTGAACGCACGCCGCGCTCTACAGTGGGCAATGCCCCCTCCAATGCCTTGGTCGCGGGCTGCGCCGACGAAGGCGTCGCCAACTTCGGCGTAGTGGGCGCATTCTCGCGCGGCGCTTCTGCTTGGGCATCGCGGGTTGGATTGTCGCGATTTTGAGGGCCCAATTCTTCTTCATGCTCGGCGCGTTCGCCCAGCACAGAGTAAAGCCGCATGCCCAAGAAGGCTGCGATCATCGCAAGGATAACAATTTCAGTAATGCCGGCATCAGTCACGATTTTTAATATCCATTCTAGCGGCGATTCTTACCCCGCTCATTGCCCCTCCACTGCCTTAAATAGGGTGAAAACACAAATGAACAACTGCAATCCCCTTCCGTGTTTGCAACTTTTCGTTGCAAAAGCCGAGACAAACAGCCGCATTCTTGCATTGGGCGCACCGCGTGTTGCGGCAGCGCGATGGGGATGCTAGGCGCGCGTCGAAAGCTTGCGGCTCCGCGCCGTTTGGCTAATCAACAATATTCAGTTTGTTTAGGAAGACTTGACCATGGCCGACGAAGGCGACGTTCTCACCGATCTTGATGGCAATCCTGCTGTGCCCAATGGCGCCGATACCCAGCCCACCGCTGGTATTATTACGCAATATGTGAAGGATTTCTCAGTTGAAAATCCGAATGCTCCGGATGTCTACCAATGGGAAGACCAACCCAAGATTGATTTGCAATTCAACATCGGTGCCAATCAGGTCAATGATGAGGTTCACGAGGTTGAACTGAAAATCAATCTGACTGCCACCGCTGACAAGGGCAATGTCTATCTAATTGAGCTGGCCTATTGCGCCATGGTCGGCATGCGCAACATGCCAGAGGATCAGACCCATGCGTTTTTGTTTGCAGAAGCTCCGCGCATTCTGT
>JALZVZ010000222.1 GCA_023299945.1 Altererythrobacter sp.
GCCGATATTGCGGAACTGTATTCGGGCCAGTGGGTCGAACGTGACTATCGAGTGTCAGAGAAGGGCGATGGCTTAGTTACAGCGGTCACATGGTCACAGCCAAAAATTGTCTCGCTTGAACGTATTGACGCCAACACGCTAATACTGCGTTTCGACAGCGAAATCGCTACGATGATACCTTTAAGAAAAAATGGTGAAACCAGCTTTACCAGTCAGAGCATGACCGCTAATTTCCGGAAATCCGGCAAGAGCTATTATATGACGCTGACTGGCTCTAGCGCCCTTAGCGCTTTAAGTGGTTCGTTTGAAATGGCGAAGACCGCCGATGGGGTGCTCTCTAAAAATCGCTATACTGATACCACCCAAAGCGATCGCCGCGAACGCTATAGCCTTGATGGTATTGCGCGTGAATGGAACACAAATCTGTTTGGATATGATGGATTGCGGGTCAATCTTGACCGTGTGCGCGATGGCCAAAAAGCGATGATCTTTCAGCAACCAGCGTCAAATGCGCTGTCTTTGGACGATAATTTAGGCCTAGCGGTTCCGTTTGGACTTCGCGGGGAGCGCATTCGTGATAGCTCATTAAAAATCAGGGAAGCGGTTATTTCCAATGCCTCTGAATATCAGAAAAGCTACTCGCTTAACTTCGGGGTATCTGCGCCTTTCGGTTCAACCAGTACGGAGATTGAAATAACCAAGGGCGGTGCGATCACGACCACCAATCTGCGCGCCAAAAGCTACGCAAATATTGAACGCTATGCGCTTATTTTGGATAAGCCAAACATCGAACTGTCTGACAGTTTTCGGCAGGCAATAAACGATTTGGCTGATGGACGAATGACCGCAGCGGCCATCATCGATCGTTTTGGATCTCACTATGCCAATGCCATCACTTACGGCGGAATTGCCAAAGCCGAAAAGATTATGAGCTCAACTGAGGTAAAGGAATGGTCCGGCGAAAGCGTCAAGACGAATGCAGGGGGAACCTTTAAAGGCGTCACCGCAAATGTTGGTGGGGGCTCGAACGAGACCAGGTCCACAACCAACAGTTCGGTGTTCACAAGTAGTGACTTCAATGGCCGCGGTGGTACTGGCGCAACGTCTCTTGATAGCTGGCAAGTGGATGACAACAATACGGTGCCAGTCCGCTATGATTTGCGGCCATTGTCTGATTTGATTAGCCCTGTTTTCTTTAAGTCAGGTGCTGATGGGGCCAAAGTAAATAAATATAGTCTTGCGTGGGTTTCATTGACCAATGCGGTCGCATCACACATGCGCAAAACGCGTGTGATCAACAATAAACTTATCGCTTACGAGCTGGAAGTTTTGGCACTGCGTTGTTTATCAGGTGGTGATGACGGCAGAAATGGTGCTGTCGAACTGACCGGCGATGTTGTGCTCAAACATGCGCCGGGCTCCAACATACTTGATACCAGTTTGTTGTACATGCGGACCGAGAGAAGCCTAACCTGCAATGGTATCGCTAAAGCACAGATCAACGATAAATTCACGTTTGCAGATCCTAAGAAATACGAGTTCCGTCTCGCTCCGAGCAACCTCCTTGAGAACGATCCAACTGCCTTCGATGCAGATGAGCGGGTTAACACAAGTTCTGACAAAGTTTGGATTAACATTGCAAGAGTGGCTCGGACTAAGAACTGGGTTAACAAAACGGTTACGTTTACCGGCGGTGCGAATGCGCCGCGTTTGGTGGTCGATTACCGGATGAGGAAGTTGTTTTGATGCAGATCAAGGTATCGTCTGATTTTAGAAGGAACGGAAAATGAAGATCAAGACCGGCCTTGTAGGTCTATCCATTATACCATTGCTGGCTTTAGCTGCCGCTGTTCCGGTGGCTGCACCGGCAGTAGCCCAGCAACAGGCACAGTTTGAACCTGTGATGTTCCCATTTACGGGAGCTGAGGGTTTGCGCATGCCAAACGCCGAAGCCCTTGAAATTAATGGCAGCGGTACGATCGAATTTTGGGTCTCTGCCAAATGGGGCGCGCCGCTCGATTATGATCCTGCGATTATGGCATATAGCGGCCCTTCGGGAACGCGCTTTTCCTTCAACATTTCAGGCGACAAAAGCGGCTTAGGTGTTGTTGCTGGTGAATTTTATGACGGTGTGGCGTTTGATTTCAGTGACGGGCAGCGGCATCATGTTGCGATCATGACCATAGGTAATGTGATCGAAATTTATATCGATGGCGCATTGCGGGATGTGCTGGGCTTTTCTTTCGCCGATCTGCCAGCGGATAACTTTACCATTGGCACAGTTAACGGTTTCTCGCCTTTTATCGGCGAGATCGGACAGGTCCGCATTTGGAAAGAACCTATCGAACTTGATGTTCTGAAATATTTTGCGCTTCGGCCCTTGGAAACAGATGGCCCCAACGCACATCCAGACATTGATGCGCTGACTGGAATATCTGCTTTTGCAAATCCAGAAATGCGTGGTTTTGTGTTTGTCGGTGAGCCAACCGAACCTAACTTAACTCTGCCTTTGCAACCACCTGAACCCACTTTGCCACCGCCAGAACAATAAGTGCAGTT
>JALZVZ010000223.1 GCA_023299945.1 Altererythrobacter sp.
CTCCACCAATGCAGGCGGCATTAGCGAGGGCGTGCCTCCGCCAAAAAACACCGATTGCAAGGGCTCTCCGCCTGCTACTTCGGCCTCAACCCGCATATCCGAGAGCAAAGCCGCCTCCCACCGCTCAAAGTCCACTGTCTCGCGGACATGGCTATTGAAGTCACAATAGGGGCATTTACGGGCGCAGAAGGGCCAATGAATGTAAATTGATTTTGCCACTGTGGTATTCCTACGCGTTATCAGGCAGAGGGTTCAAGCAAGATTATGATAAAGCAAGCATCACTTATTTCCGGCCTCGTGGCCATTGCTGCGATTGCCGCTGGTCCGATTTGGCCGGGCAATGCTGCTGGCGCGCGCGAATTGACCGTAATGACAATGGCGCATGAAGTCTCTTCTGCCGAGCCAGACGAAGTGCAATTATCGACGCGCTATCAACAGCTGATAGATAGCCATAATGGCGAGCGCAAAGTGTTTGGCTCTGACGCCTTGATATGGAGTTCGCAATTGGCGAGCGAGGCGCAGATATGGGCCGATGTTTTGGCAAAGCGCGATGTGATGGAGCATGCCAGTTTTGAAAAGCGCCGCGGAGCAGGCGAGAACATCTGGGTCGGCACCCGGGGCCGCTACACCGCAAAGCAGATGATTGACGCATTTATCGCCGAGAAAGCGGACTTTAAGCCGGGCGAATTTCCTAAGGTCACGAAGTCCGGCAATTGGGCCAATGTCGGCCATTACACCCAGCTTGTTTGGCCTGAAACCAAAGAGGTCGGCTGCGCGATTGCGGAAAACCGAATGGATGAATTTCTTGTTTGCCGCTACCTGCCTGCTGGCAATATTCGCGGTGTAAAACTGGGCAAATAGCCCCTTGGCTTAGCCACCAAATTGTTCCGCAACCAGTTTCGCAAAAGCATCAGCGCGGTGGCTAATTGCATGCTTATCTGCCGGATCAATCTCAGCAAAAGTCTGTTTGGCACCGGTTGGAACAAAGACCGGATCATAGCCAAATCCCAGCTCGCCGCGCGGGGGCCAAGTCAGCGACCCTGTGCATTTTCCTTCGTAGACAGCGTGTTCGCCGTTCGGCCAAGCGATTGCAAGCACGCAGTGGAACGCCGCACCGCGAGCAGTATCAGGGCCTAGCTCTTGCAGCATCCCCTCAACCTTACCCATTGCCATATACCAGTCACGGCCCGGCTTACCTTCGAAATGTTGCCGCTCTGCCCAATCAGCGGTGTAAACACCGGGCCGACCGCCAAGCGATTCCACGCTGAGCCCGCTGTCATCGGCAAGCGCTGGCAGGCCAGAAGCCTCGGCTGAAGCGCGCGCTTTAATCAGCGCGTTTTCAGCGAAGGTGGTTCCGGTTTCCTCTGGCTCTGGAAGCCCCAGCGATCCGGCAGATATGCATTTCAATCCATACGGTTCGAGCAGCGCGGAAATCTCTTTCAGTTTCCCTGAATTATGGGTCGCAATGACCAGCGAACCAGAGCCCAGTTTTGTCATTTGCGAAGCCTATTTTGCACGGGCAAGCCGCTATTGATTACATTGCTGCGAATGGCACCAATAATCTCAGGATCGATTTGCGCTTTGGGAAAGATGTGCCCCAATTGGCGATTGGGAAACACAGCAAAAACTTCATCATTTTCGTGCCATTTCACCATGTCCGCCCATTTGGATGTCAGCGCGCCGGAGGCAAATACGCGTGAGAAACTCTGCTCATCAAAGGTCAAAGAAATCTCTTCCTGGATCGCAGCATCCTCATGGTAAGTCGCCTTGATCAAACGCGGCCCGCCGCCGTAACGCTGAATTACCGCAATAAGCATCACAAGCGCGACACCCACTGCAATTCCGAGTAAAATGTAAGATGTGGCCACAAGAAAATGGATGCCGATCACCGCCAAAAGATAAATGCCCAGAAAGGTCATCACCCATTTGAAAGGCTTGTCACTAACCAACCTCCAAAACGAGATATATTCGCTTTCAGAAATTTGGTAAGTGACCGGCTCCATCATGTCGCTATGCAGTCGCTTTTAGCTGCTCTGCAAAGATCGTGTCGCAGCCAATATTGGCGAGGCGCAGCAAGCGCAAAAGACCTTCTTCGTCATAAGTTGCGCCTTCGGCAGTGGCTTGAACCTCAGCGATCTGACCGCCTTCGATTAGGACAAAGTTTGCATCTGCATCCGCGTCACTATCTTCTGGGTAATCAAGGTCGAGCACCGGTGTGCCCTTATAGATGCCGCAGGAAATTGCCGCGACTTGGGCGGTGATGGGGTCATGCGTAATATCGCCCGATTTCATCAAGGCGTTGACCGCAAGGCGCAAGGCCACCCAAGCGCCAGAAATGGACGCTGTGCGTGTGCCCCCGTCTGCCTGCAGGACGTCGCAATCCAAAGTGATCTGGCGCTCGCCCAGCTTCTTCATATCGACGACTGCGCGAAGGCTGCGACCGATTAAACGCTGAATTTCTTGCGTACGGCCCGATTGCTTGCCGCGGGCAGCTTCTCGTGAGCCGCGAGTGTGCGTGGCGCGGGGTAGCATGGAATATTCGCCAGTGACCCAGCCTTCGCCTTTACCGCGCAACCATGGCGGAATGCGTTCTTCAACGCTGGCGGTGCACAATACCCGTGTATCGCCAAAGCTGATCAGGCAAGAGCCTTCAGCGTGTTTTGTAAAACCTGTTTCGATTGTGATTGCGCGCATTTCGTCAGGCGCGCGGCCAGAAGGTCGCATGGAATTTCCTTTTAATGGATTCGTTTGGAGAGGCGTTAGGCGCTGGCAGTATCGCTCGGCAAGTCTTGTCCCCACAATGAAAGAGTATAGAGCGGAGATTATGTCTTCGCTGCCTCTCACCGAATTGTCCGCCCGCGCACAGGAAATCTTCCGCCGCGTGGTCGAAGGCTATCTGGAAAACGGGCAGCCGGTGGGCTCTAAGGCTTTGTCAGGGGAGGGGGGCGTTGATCTGTCCCCTGCTTCAATCCGCAGCGTGCTCGCCGATCTGGAAGCCCACGGATTACTCGCCGCACCGCATACTAGCGCAGGGCGAATGCCGACAGACAGCGGATTGCGCATCTTTGTTGAAGGAATGATGCGGGTGGCCGAACCCAGCACGGCAGAGCGCGCCGCGATTGAACAGCGATTGTCAGAGCCTGGGCCAATTGAGCAAGCTTTGGAAAAAACCAGTGCGATCCTGTCTGATTTGTCGGGCGCCGCCGGCATGGTGATGGTGCCCCAGCGCGAACAACGACTCGCCCAATTCAGCCTCGTCGATCTCGGCCAAGGCCGTGCGTTGGCCATATTGGTGGGCGAAGATGACGGGGTTGAAAACCGCGTTTTAGAACTGGGCGCATCCGTTTCGGCCAGCGCCTTGGAGCAAGCGAGCAATTACATTAGCGCCCGATTGGCCGGCCGCACTCTCAACGAGGCCGCTGCATCTATGCGAGCCGAGATCGCTGCGGGAGAATCGCAATTGGACGCGGTTAGCCGTGGATTGGTCGAAAGCGGGCTGGCGGTTTGGAGCCAAGACACTGCGCAGCGCCCCGTACTGATCGTGCGCGGCCAAGCAAACTTGCTTGATGACGCAGCATTGGGCGATATTGAACGGGTGCGTTCATTGCTTGATGATTTGGAAAACAAGCAATCAGTGGCGGAATTGCTCGACAGCGCGCGCGACGCGGATAGCACGCGAATATTTATCGGAAGCGAGAACCGCCTATTCGCGCTTTCCGGCTCCTCCGTCATCGCGTCGCCATACCGAGATAGAGAAGGCCGAGTAGTGGGAGTGTTGGGCGTAATCGGCCCGACGCGCTTGAATTACGCGCGTGTCGTCCCCATGGTTGATTTAACAGCCCGCTCGCTGGGCAAACTTATTAGATAGCTGGACCTTTTTACCATGAACGGAAATGAAAAAACCGAGGGCTCGCCCGACGGATCTGAAGCCATCAACACAGATGCAGCCGATCGCGAAATCGCTGAAGAAATGGCCAAGGAGCTTGAAGGCGTTCCTGAGCAATTTCTCGACGATGGCAATGCTGACGATGAAGAAGACAGCGTCGAGGATGCGTTGGCGATGCTTCGCGAAGACGTCGAGAAGCAAAAACAAGAAGTGCTTTATGCCAAGGCAGAAACGCAAAATGTGCGCCGCCGGATGGAAAAAGACATCAGTGATGCGCGCACTTATGCCGCCACTGGCTTTGCTCGCGATATTTTGAGCGTAGCCGATAACCTTAGCCGCGCAATTGATAGCGT
>JALZVZ010000224.1 GCA_023299945.1 Altererythrobacter sp.
CTCAGCCGCTCTGCGCGCGATGCAGAAGGGCCTGCAATCCCATCACGTTTCCTGCTTCGGGTGGAGGCCTTGCTGGGCGAGTTGCGCGGGAAGCACCAGCAAGAAGACGCACCGCAATGGGCCAAGGCGTTAGATCGAAAGGCACAGGCTTTCCCGCAATATGAACGGCCGAAGCCAAATCCCGCGCCTGAATTGCGGGATGTTCCGATAAAAGTGACGGGACTGGACCGGCTATTGGGCGATGCCTTCCAATTTTACGCCAGCGACATTCTGGGTTTGAAAGAGATGGAGGCCTTGGATGCACCCATTGGCCCGGCATGGCAGGGCACGGTGGCCCACGATATTCTTGATGCTTGGCACAAAGCGCGCAAAACTGATCCTGACGCCTCGATTACTCAAATCGCAGAGCAGCATTTGCGCGATGAAAATGTTCATCCCCTCTTGTGGGGGCTGTGGCGACCGCGCCTGCTTGATGCGCTGGAATGGATCGCGGGCAAGGTGCGCGCAGCTGAGCCGAGCCGCCGCGTGATTGCCACCGAGTGCAAGGGCGATATGACAGTGGATGGGGTGCGCATTTACGGCCGCGCGGATCGGATTGACCGCAATGAGGATGGCTCGCTCACGATTGTGGATTACAAGACCGGTAAATCGCCATCTTCTGCAGAGGTGGACGCTGGTTTTGCGCTGCAATTGGGACTTTTGGGAATGATCGCGGGCAAAGATGGCTTCAAACAAGACGGACATGTCACCGCTTCTGGCGAGGCGCGGGGCTTTGAATATTGGTCCTTGAAAAAGGATAAGGGCAGCTTCGGTTTGTTCAGCGATATGCTGAAAATTCCGCGCAAGAAGAATGAGCGCCGTGAGCCGGAGGATTTCCTCGATAAGCATGCGCATTTTCTGAACCTAGCAATCACGCAATTTATCAAGGGCACACAGCCTTTTACCGCGCGCCATAATCCTGACTACAAAGGCTATAACACTTACGATCAGCTGATGCGGCTCGATGAGTGGGAACGCAATTTGGGCGATGATGCCAGTGACGTCGTCAATGGTGCGGGGGATGCGTCATGAGCGGCGCAGTCTTTGAGCTTAAAGACGCCCAGCGTGACGCGGTAAACCCCACGCAATCGGTATGGCTTTCCGCCTCGGCAGGCACGGGCAAGACACAGGTTTTGTCAGCGCGCGTATTGCGCCTCCTGCTCGAGCCGAGCGTGCGTCCTGCGGATATTTTGTGCCTGACATTCACCAAGGCAGGCGCTGCTGAGATGGCAGTTCGCATCAATGAAGTGCTGGCGCGTTGGGTTAGGTTGGATCCGGCAAAACTTGGGATAGAACTAAGGCACATTGGCGCAGGTTTCGGGCCTGAAACACAGGCGCGGGCACGGTCATTGTTTGCCAACGTTTTGGATTGCCCAGGCGGTGGATTGCGCATCGATACGATCCACGCTTTTGCGCAATGGCTGCTTGCCAATTTCCCCAGTGAGGCGGAGATTATTCCCGGCGCACGTCCAATGGAAGATCGCGAACGCGAATTGCTTTCACGCGATTGCTTGGCCGATATGCTGGTGGAAGCAGAGCGAACGCAAGACACCGCTTTGCTGGATGCAGTTAGCATGTTTACGCGCAGGAAAGACCCTGATGCCTTGCGCAAATGGGTGATGCGCTGCGCGAATATGCAGGAATTGTGGACCGGGCCAGCCGCGCTTCAGCCGCCGATGCTCCCGCGTGTATTGGCGATGTTGGGCGCGCCAAGTGATGCTAGTATAGATTGGGTCGCGCGGGCTTTGGGACCGGATGTGTTCCCGGATGAAGTGTTGCATAGCATGCGTCCAACGCTGCTGAATTGGAGCGCAAAAGGAGCGACGGTCGCACTTGATGCAATGGCTGAATGGTTGCCGTTGGATGCGCATGGCCGCTTGGCGAAGATGGACGTATTGGACGAGGCATTCCACACATCAAAGGGTGCGCCGCGGGTTATGAAAAAGCCTGTTGACGCTGACCCCGAATTTGCGCGCTATCAGGATGAATTGGCAGTTGCCGTTGCCAATGCAAAAACCCGTCAAAAACTACTCGAACTGGCCGAATTTCTCACGCCATCGTTGGAGCTAGGCCGCGCCTTTGCCTTGCGCTGGGATGCAACAAAGACGCGCGAGGGTCTGCTGGATTTTGATGATCTGATCCGCCGCGCAGCTCAGCTTTTGTCCACGAGGGAGGCCAGTGACTGGATCAAGTTTAAACTCGACCGGCAGTTTAACCATATTCTTGTCGATGAGGCGCAGGACACCAACGAGCCGCAATGGGATATCTTTGATGCGTTAATCGGGGACTTCTTTGCAGGTGAGGGCGCAAAGGGTGATGGTGTCATTCGCACCGTTTTTACCGTGGGCGATTACAAGCAAGCGATTTTCGGCTTCCAAGGAACCAGTCCTGAGAATTTTGAAGCGGCCAAACAGCGCGTTGGTAAGCGTATGTCAGATGCATTGCAGAATGCGGCAGAGGCACGGCGCGAGGTCGCATCAGTTCCTCAAGGCGATTTGAAGGATCTCGACCTTGGTCGTTCATTCCGCACAGCCAATGTGGTGCTCCAGTTTGTGAACCGCATGATTGCGGCCATTGGGCCAAGTGCTTTTGGACTGAATAGAGATCCGCCAGATCATTTGGGTGAGGAAAGGCCGGGCCTTGTCACTTTGTGGGAACCTGTTCGCGACACCAGCGACCATGATGATGCGCAGGCTCCCGACAGTGATGGCGGCGATGAAGGCTGGCTAGCGCGTCACGACCGCAAGATGGCGGATAAGATCGCTGAACAAGTGTCGCGGTGGGTGTCGGGGCGCGATCCATTCATCCTCGCCAAAGGGGACAAGCCGCGCGCTGCCACGCCCGGTGATATTATGGTGCTTGTGCGCAGCCGCAAGGAATTGGCAGGGCTGATTGTTGCGCGGCTGAATGCAAAGGCGGTGCCCGTCGCAGGTGTCGACAGATTGCGCCTTGGCGCACCGCTGGCGGTGAAGGATTTGATGGCGGCATTGCGCTTTGCCGCGCAGCCATTCGATGACCTAAACCTTGCCAATCTGCTCAGCAGTCCGCTGATCGGTTGGACACAGGATGATATCCTGCAGCATGTACCGCGCGAGGATAAAAAGCGGTTGTGGAAGCATATGGCCGGATCCGCCGCGCCATTGGTGCAAGAGACACGTAAGCAGCTGATTAAACTGCTGGCTTTGGCAGATTTTGAGACGCCTGAGACTTTGCTTAATTGGATGCTGACCGGGCCATGGCAAGGGCGCTACAAGTTAATTGCAAGGCTTGGGCAAGAGGCCAATGATCCGATTGATGAGCTGATCAATGCAGCCTTTGCTTATGAAGCGATCCAAACGCCAAGTCTGGCTGGATTTATCGACTGGTTTGATGCTGGCGAGGGCGAGTTAAAGCGTGATCCCGGTGAAGCATCCGATCTTGTGCGCGTGATGACGGTCCACGGATCGAAGGGGCTACAGGCGCCGATTGTGATCCTTGCCGATGCGACCAGCGAACCGGGACGGGCAAGCGATTTGTTCTTGGCTGAGGAGCTTCCCGGCGGAGATGATTCGCGCAAAATTCCGCTGCCGTCGCTGCGTTCTGAGGAGCGGGCAGGGCCGGTCGAGGAGGCACACGACGCAGCAAAGATCGCTGGCCTACAAGAGCATTGGCGGCTGTTTTATGTGGCAATGACCCGAGCAGAAGAAGCCTTGTTTATCGGCGGTTCGTTAAGCCGGAAAATGAAGGATAAACCGCCGCATGTCGACAGTTGGTATGCCCGAGCCGCACCGCAGATGGGCGAGGCTGTGCTGGCCGATGATATTTGGGGCGGCAGGCGCGATCTGGGTTATCTCGCTGATATTGTAACGGTTGAAAATGCCCCTGTGAAAGACGGCGGAATTGAAATTCCTTCGTGGGCATTCACGCCAGCCCCGCAAGAGGCGCGTCCGCCGCGTCCGCTCGCGCCATCCTCGATCGCAGAATCAGCCGATTTTGAACCGCCAATACCCTCGGGATATTCCCCTCTTGCAGCGCGCCGCGGGGTGCTGATCCATGCGTTATTGGAGCGTTTGCCTCATTTGGCCTCGTCTGGCCTCGACGGCTCGGCAAGGGAGTGGCTGGCTGTACAGGCCCCAGATTTTTCTGAAGGCGATCGTGCAGAAATGGCCGAACGGGCCCTGAGCGTTATCAATGATCCAGCATTTGCGCGGGTTTTTGCCACGGATGCTTTGGCCGAGGTGCCTTTGACTGCGGTTGTTGGCGGCGATGTGATCGCGGGGACTGTTGATCGGTTGCTGGTAACGCCGGAAGAGGTGGTGGTTGTCGACTTCAAGACGGCACGGCTACCGCCGGAATCAATCGAGAGCATTCCGAAATCTACACTGAAGCAAATGGCCGCTTATGTTGCCGCGCTCGAGGTGATCTATCCCGGGCGCGCTGTCAGTGCCTGTGTGCTTTATACGCAAACACCGCAGGTTTTTGCGCTTCCTGGCGAGCTACTTGGGCCCCATATGCCGAGATAAAATTCGAGGCTAGAACTGACACTAACAGGTGCCACAGGAAAGCTATCCCCAGCAAGACGTTGAGAATCGCGGGATGAAGGCTAAATAGGCTGTAACGAACTATTTTAGGAGATTTCCAATGGCGACCGTCAATGTAACCGATAGCAGCTGGCAGACAGATGTTTTGGCGTCAGAAAAGCCCGTTTTGGTCGATTTTTGGGCCGATTGGTGCGGGCCGTGTAAGATGATTGCACCAGCGCTTGAAGAGATCAGCGATGAGCTGGCTGATAGCGTCACAATCGCAAAAATGGATATTATGGAGAACCCAGATACGCCGGGTTCTTTGGGTGTTCAGGGTATCCCCTACCTTGCGCTGTATAAAGGCGGTGAGAAGATCGCCGAAATGACCGGCGCCCGCCCGAAAAGTCAATTGAAAGAATGGCTTGAAGGCGAATTGGGATAGGTTGATATATGGTGCGGCTCGCCGGGTCTAACCCGCTAGCCGCGCCATAAATTCGTCCCATATTTCAGGGCTAGATGCACCAACAAGGCCAACCTTACCCGCAGGCGTGTTGTGCTCATCCACACGGTAGCCTCTGCCATCTGTGCGCAAGGCTTTTCCGCCAGCCTCGTTAAGCCATAAAACCCCTGCAGCATGATCCCATGGCAGCGTGCGCTTGAAGCTGGAAATGTCATTTTCGCCCAAGGCAAGCCGCGGATATTGTTCGGCGGCGCAGCGCGGTATATCAACCAGAGTGTAATGCGGCGCAAGTTTCGCATCGACCATCGCCTCTTGTTCCGGCGTTAAGAATATACGCGATATCGCAGTGACGGGCGGGTTTTGGCCGGTGGTTCGCGCGGTGATTTT
>JALZVZ010000225.1 GCA_023299945.1 Altererythrobacter sp.
GTGCCTGACAGACCGAAGAACACCGCCGTTTTGCCGTCCGGGCCAATGTTGGAGGAGCAATGCATTGGCATCACTCCCTTCGTTGGCAGCAGGTAATTGAGAATGCCGAAGACGCTTTTCTTCATCTCGCCAGCATATTTCGTGCCGCCAATCAGGATCAATTTCTCTTCCAGATTGACCGCAATCACTGTCTCGCTGCGGGTGCCGTGGCGCGCAGGATCTGCGCGAAAGCTGGGCAGGTCGATAATGGTATATTCCGGCGCGAAATCAGCCAACTCATCGGCAGTGGGGCGCACCAAAAGCGTACGGATAAACAGATTGTGCCACGCCAGCTCGTTAATCACGCGCACATTGACGCGGTGTTCTGGCTGCGAACCGCCGAACAAATCGGCCACATAAAGCGTTTCTTTATCCGCTACTGCTGCGAGGAAATCTTCTTTCAGAGCGGCAAAATGATCCGGCGTCATGGAAGCATTGACCTTGCCCCACCATACTGTGTCCTCAGTCTCAGCATTGCGGACGATATATTTGTCCTTGGCAGAGCGGCCAGTGTGCGCGCCGGTTTTCACCACTAACGAGCCATATTTGGAAAGCTCGCCTTCGCCGCCGCGAATGGCGGCCTCTACAAGCTCGGACGTGCCGAGATTGGGGTGGATGTCGGCCTTAGTCGGCACATTTTGGTCAGCAAGGGAATGAGCGAGAGGGATCGGCACTTTTTTCTCCTGAATTTCAATGCAATGGGCGAATATTCCTGCCCATTCTTAGCGTCGTCATCGAGGTTCAAAAGACCGCGATGAAATGGAATCACTGCATACGAATGCGCGAGTTTCCCCGCTGCGCATAGAGTGCGCCAAACCCTGCGTCAAACGAGGGGCCGCAAGTTAAGCATCTTTTGCAAGTCTTGCTAACGTTCTCACCTTGCACCAAGACTGTCTCACGTTGTTTCAACGGGCCAAAGCAGCTAACTTGTCCGTAATTAAGCCCTGCCAAGAAATACTGAGATGAGACACTGCCATGGCCGACGACACTGCTAGCGCCCCAAACACGAGCGACGACATTGTCATCGCGCTGGTGGATGATGACCGCAATATCCTCACCTCTGTGTCGATCGCATTGCAAGCAGAAGGCTATGTCACGCGGGTCTATTCCGACGGGGAAACCGCGCTGAAAGCTCTGCTGGAAAATCCGCCGGATTTGGCCGTGTTTGACATTAAAATGCCCAATATGGATGGGCTGGAATTGCTCGCCCGTGTGCGCGAACAAATCGCACTGCCAGTAATTTTCCTCACCAGTAAGGATGATGAGCAGGATGAGGAGCAAGGGCTGGAGCTGGGCGCGGATGATTATATCGCCAAACCGTTTAGCCTGCGCCTTCTAACCGCGCGCATCCGCGCCATTTTGCGCCGCGCCAACCCCGCGCGCATGCTGGATGCTGACCGAAATGAGAGCGGGGAAGCCGCGCCGGTCATATCGCATGGCCGCTTGTTTATGGACCCAACGCGCCATCAGGTGACATGGGACGGGCGCCCTGTATCGCTGACCGTGACAGAGTTTCTTATCCTTGAGGCTTTGGCGACGCGGCCTGGCGTGATCAAAAGCCGTAACCAGCTGATGGATGCAGCCTATCCCGAAGATATCTTCGTCGATGACCGCACCGTGGACAGCCACATTAAACGCATGCGGCGCAAATTCCGCGTAACCGACAAAAGCTTCTCTGCAATCGAGACGCTTTATGGCGCAGGCTATAGCTACACTGATGGCTGATATTGACGCACCACCGGGCCAAGTGGGCCGCCTAGAGCAGATCAGAAGTGGCGGCTGGCTCACGCTAACCACGCGCATATTGTTCGTGAATATACTGCCCCTCCTGCTGCTGGGCGGGGGCATTTTTTACATTGATAGCTACCGCGCGCAATTGCTCTCTGAGCGCTATAAATTGGCGCGGATTGAAGCGCAGATTACCGCTGAGGCACTGGCAGGTGCCACCCGCGAACGCCAAGAGGCACTGCTGATCCAAATCGGCAAAGAACAACAAATGCGGCTGCGCATGTATGATGCCGAAGGCTTGCTATGGGCCGATAGTTTCGCGCTCGACGAGCCCGCCTTCACCTTTGCCGACCCTGACGACACCACCTGGGGCCATGATCTCACGCGAATCATTGATCGCGGGTTAGAGGCCATCGTCAGCGCAGAGCCCGTTCCGCCCTATGTTGAGCCCGTGACCCAGCAAGCCGATGCCTGGCCCGTGCTCGCCCGTGCTCGCGATGAAAGCGTCACTCAGATTGAGCTCAGCCGCGCACCCGACAGCACGCCGGTTATCACGGCAGCTGCGCCGGTTGGCCTCAATGGCGCAACCTTGATGACCACGCGCAATGCGGTCGATATTACAGAAGCTGTGCGCAAAGCGCGCTCCTCCCTCGTCATCGGCGTGCTGCTGGCCCTGTTTGGTTCGACCATGCTGTCGCTGTTTCTCGCCCGCACTATCGTCGCCCCGATTAAGCTCTTGTCCAACGCCGCGATCCGTGTTCGCCAAGGGCGCGGGCGCGATGTCGAAGTGCCTCGCCTGCCGGAACGCGGGGATGAAATCGGCAGCCTCGCCCGCACGATCTCCGACATGACCGGCGCCTTGCGCAACCGGATTGATGCGGTGGAAAGCTTTGCCGCCGACGTTGCGCATGAGATTAAGAACC
>JALZVZ010000226.1 GCA_023299945.1 Altererythrobacter sp.
TGAATAACGATACCCCCCAGTTTGTTGACTGTAGCGTTAAACTCCTCGGGCGAAGTGTGCTGGGGCTTTGGAAAGCAATGCACAGCGCCCAATTGCAATGCCTTTTCCGCTGTACCCGTCCCGGCCTGCGTGATGGAAGAAAGCATGATCACTGGCAGCGGGTTTTCTTCCATTATCTCTTCCAGAAACTCCATTCCCGACATGCCCGGCATTTCGACATCAAGAGTGAGAACATCGGGCTTTAATTCATCCAATTTGTCGCGGGCCTCGTCGGCGTTACGCGCTGTTCCGACAACATCGACGCCACTGGCTTGATCCAAAATATCGCAAAACAAAGCCCGCATTGCAGCAGAATCGTCAACAACCATCACTCTAACGTTACTCATTGAACTTCCTTTTTTGGATATCTTATTCTGAAGTTTTTTAGACAGGAGTTCCGAAGAAAAATGGTTGAGTAATCTAGGGGGCCTTGCCTAGGGGTTCTTGCTAAGGGAGATGTCAGATTTGCTTTCAGCTATTGGCTCTAAACCTTGCCTTTCCCAACGCCGCCACTGCGGTCAGACGAAGGAAAGAGGCCTTTCACAATGAGCATTCAACGCATGAGCAAATTCGGCGGTATCGGGTTGATCGCCATAATTCTCTTGGCAGCACTGATTGCCGCCTGGAGCGTCAACACAATCCGTTTTGGTGGCGAAATGCACCTAAAGAGTCAGCAATTGCACGAATTTAATGCCGACATTCTTCCCCCGCCTGAATATTTGGTCGAGCCGTTTATGGAAGCCAACCTACTGGCCAATTTTCCAACAGAATTCCAAGATCACTCAGACCGTTTGGCGGCCCAAGAGGTCGAATGGCAAAAACGCGCCGACTATTGGGCAGCCTCCGATCTAGAAGCCCCAATGAAAAGTGGAATTGCAGCAACCGTCGCAAAGCATGGCAAGCCGTTCTGGGAAGAAGTTGACAGGAGATTGCGCCCAGCGGTGCGTGCCGGAAATGAAGTGGCGGTGACGCGCTCGCTAACTCGCTTACGCAATCTTTACCGCGGGCACCGCGAAGCGATCAACGAATTGGTTAGCCAAACTGCGAGCGCACAAGAAAGCCTCAAGGAAACCAGCGAGTCGTCCATTTTTTGGACCACGCTCACCCTAATTATCAGCGGTCTTACCATTGTTATCGCCGTGGCCGCTGGCCTTGCCACAGTGACACGCAAAATCTTACTACCGCTTAACGCTACCGCGCATACCATGGAAAAAATGGCAGCTGGCGATCTGGAAATTGGCAAGACCAGCGTCCATCGCCAGGATGAAATCGGCTCTATGACCCGTTCGATCGAAGTCTTCCGCGAGGCATCGCATGCCCAGCGCGAAAGCGGCAAGAAACAGCAGGCGGTTGTAGATCGCCTATCTGATGCACTCAACCGTTTGGCAGCTGGCGACTTCAGCCACCGTATCAATGAGCGGATGTCGTCTGAATATGAAGCTGTGCGCGAAGCCTATAACACCTCGGTTGAACATCTGTCGGATATGATCGGTCAGGTGCGCGAATCCGCCAGTTCGGTCAATACTGGCTCCGGCGAAATCCGCGCCGCCTCCGATGACCTTGCGACCCGCAATGAACAGCAGGCTGCCAGCCTTGAGGAAACCGCAGCCGCGATGAGCCAGGTCACCAATTTGGTCAAAAAATCGGCTGAGAATGCAGCGGATGCACAAAGCTCTATGACAGAGACACATAAACAAGCCTCTGATGGCGGTGATGTGGTCAAAAAGGCGGTTACGGCCATGTCTTCAATTGAGAAGTCTTCGGCAGAGATCACGCAAATTATTGATGTAATCGATGGGATTGCCTTCCAAACCAATCTGCTAGCACTCAACGCGGGCGTCGAAGCTGCCCGTGCAGGCGATGCAGGCAAAGGTTTTGCCGTGGTCGCCAATGAAGTGCGCGCCCTTGCCCAGCGCAGTGCCGATGCTGCCCGCGACATCAAAGAACTGATCTCGACCAGTACGCAGCATGTCGGCGACGGCGTTACTTTGGTTGGCGAAACCGGCACATTGCTAGAAGCGATTGTAGACCGCGTCGGCGAAGTCAGCCAGCAAGTGCATGACATTGCGACAATGGCCTCAACCCAGGCGAACAGCCTTGAACAGGTCAATGCTTCTGTCGGCGATATGGACCGTATGACCCAGCAAAATGCGGCGATGGTAGAGGAATCCACAGCAGCGGCGCGTTCCCTTGCCGAAGAAGCAAGCGAGCTGGGCCGACTGGTGGAACAGTTCCAGATTGGCGGTGACACAGCTCGTCCCGTCAGTGTCGCTTCAGCGCGGCCAGCAGCGGTTCCGGCGCCGCGCCAATCGCGGCCTCAAACCTCCGGCAATTTGGCATTGAAACAGGATTATGACGATCAGGATTGGAGCGAATTCTAAACCGCCCCACCCCCTGATCGGAGACGTCCAATGCACACTATTACCCTGCCAGCCCGGTGCGACCGGTCGACGACAATAGCGCTTTTCCCTGAACTCAATGATGCCGCTGATGATGCTGATGTCTTGCTGATTGACGCCAGCAAGGTGGAGCAATTGGGTCAGCTCATGTTGCAAGCACTGGCCGCCGCATCACGCTGTGATGGCGGGATTGAGATAACCGCATCGTCGGGCCCATTTGATGAGGCTGTGCGTTTGGCAAAATTGGATAAGATGCTTGGCATCAGCGGGGCTGCACAATGAATGCTGAAGATATCCAACAGATCTTTTTCGTCGAATGCGAGGAATCGCTGGAGGCGGCAGAGGCGGGCCTTGATGAGCTAAAGGCCGGAACCCATGATGATGAAACCATCAATGCGATTTTTCGCGCAGTCCATTCGATTAAGGGCGGCGCAGGCGCGTTTGGCTATGTTGCCATGCAGGGCTTCACCCATACGTTCGAAACCCTTTTGGCCGATGTGCGTGAGGGAGCAGTTGCAGCAGGTTCAGACCTTGTCGATCTGTTTTTGCTCGCGCTGGACTGCCTGCGCGACCATGTCGATGCGGCCCAATCTGGCGGTGATGCGCCCGATGATGCTGCGCTGATCGACCAATTGACGCAGGCCCAAGCCGTCAATGCAAAACCTGAGCCAAGCGACGCCGCAGAGGAAGAAGAGGCAGGCGCCGATCAGGCCGGCAATACAAGCACAGCGGATCAAGATTTAGACGCGCTGCTTGATGAATTGATGGCTGGCGGTGATACGCCCAAGGCTGCTGGGACCGCTGATAAAGACGGCAAAGAGCCCGCTGGTTGGACGGTGCAAATCCGGCCCCACGCTGGCGCAATGATCAATGGCAATGAGCCGCTTTTGTGGCTGCGCGAGCTGACCGAGCTTGGCGGTGAATGCCAAGAGTGTCATTTGACCGAGCTCCCCGCGCTCGATGAAATGAATGTCGAGGAAGGCTATCTTAGCTGGACATTTCTTATGCCAGCGGATGCTGAACATGCCGCAGTGGCGGATATCTTCGACTTTGCCGGTGACAATTGCACCGTTACCTATGGCGAGCAGGGCGCTACGAATACCGCAGCAACTGACACAGCAACAGCAGCTCCCGAACCAATTCCAACACCGGTAGAAACCACAGACACCAAAGCGGCCGCCGCCCCTAAAGCTGCACCGCCCTCTGAAGCCAAGTCTGCGGAAGTCCCAGCTAAGGCAGAGGCAACCCCGCCGACAAAACCAGCGGCAGAAGCACCCGTGCGTAAGCAAACTCAAGCGCAGGTCAATCAATCGGTGCGCGTTGATTTGGGCAAGCTCGATAAGCTGATTGATGGCGTGGGCGAATTGGTGATCGCGCAGGCTATGCTGACCCAAAGGCTCGCCAATGAAAGCCTTGCTCATATTGAAGAATTGAGCATGCTCGACACGCTTGTGCGCGATATTCAAGAACACGCGATGGCCTTCCGGGCCCAACCGATCAGTTCTGTCTTTAGCCGCGTTCCGCGCCTGCTGCGCGAACTGGCAGGAACAACCGGCAAGCACGTGAAATTGGAAATTTCCGGCGAGACTACCGAGCTCGACAAAACAGTGATCGAACGGCTGAGCGAACCGCTCACCCACCTCATCCGCAATGCCATCGACCACGGGGTTGAAGGCGCAGAAGAACGCAAGGAAGCTGGCAAAGACCCAGAGGGCACATTGTCGCTATCGGCTGAACAAAAGGCCGGTCGTATTCTGATCCGTATTGGCGATGATGGCCGAGGTATCGACCGCGAAAAATTACGCAATAAGGCCATTGCAAACGGGGTCGTCGATCCAGACACACAAATGTCTGACGAGGATGTCTATAACCTCGTGTTTGCGCCGGGCCTTTCCACTGCACAGTCGGTCTCAAACATATCAGGCCGCGGCGTTGGTATGGATGTTGTCCGCCAAAATGTGAAAGAATTGGGAGGCCGGATCACGATTGAATCATGCCCCGGTACTGGCACAACATTTACGCTAGCTTTGCCCCTCACCTTGGCTATTTCCGATGGGATGATCGTGCAGGTTGGCGAGGAGTCTCTCGTCATCCCACTTGCCCATGTGGTCGAAAGCCTGCGTCCAATTGACGCAGATCTAAAAGGCATGGGATCAGGGCGACAATTGCTCAATGTGCGCGGTCAATTTGTGCCAATTGTTCCGCTAAGAAAAATCGCCGGATCATGCAGAGTTGCAGACAATCCATCGACCGGCGTTTTGGTCGTTGTTGAAACCGAAAGTCATGGTTGCGCAGCCTTGTTGGTGGATGCCATCACCGATCAACGCCAATTTGTAATCAAAAGTCTCGATACGCATTACCGCACGGTCGACAGTGTCGCTGGCGCTACAATTTTGGGGAATGGCCGTGTTGCGTTGATCGTTGATGTCGATCACCTTGTGCAAAGCGAGGCAACCTCTGCTGCCTCCGCCCTTCATCCGCCCACCCCTTCTCAAACGGCCGCTGAAGCCGAGCTGGCAAAGGTGGCATAGGCGATGGCACTCAACCTATCCTTACCGGCGACAGAAGGCATCGTGCCCGGCGTCAGTCCGCAAGTCTATGCACAGGCCGATTTCGAAAGGATCGCGCATCTCGTTCGCCAAGAAGCAGGTATTGTGCTGTCCGATGGCAAGCACCTGTTGGTTTATTCCCGCATCACCCCTTTGCTGCGCGACGCGGGATGCACAACTTTTAGTGAATATCTCGATAAGGTCGGCAATGACGCAGAAATGCGAGTCAAAACCGTTGCTTCTCTGACAACCAACCATACCTATTTCAATCGCGAATCCCACCATTACGATCACTTTAATGAGACCCTTCGTCCCGATCTTATTGCCCGCGCAGCAGCAGGTGAGACAGTGCGCATTTGGTCGGCGGGATGTTCCAGCGGGGAAGAAGTGTGGACCTTAATGATGTTCCTATTGGGCGCAGAGAGCTCTGCTGGAAAAGCCATCAGCCGCAGCAAGATTGTCGCGCTCGCCAGCGATCTAGCAGAGCATGCAGTGACCGCAGCGCAAAAGGGCAGCTACCCCGCTGAAGCCATGAAAGAAATCCCGCAAAAACTGCGCGACAATTGGTGCAAGCAGACCGGCGACACGATCGAAGTCGGCCCTGAAATGCGTAAAATGCTGCGGTTTCGCCAGCTTAACTTGCTGCGGCAATGGCCCTTCAAGGCAGAGTTTGACGTGATCTTTTGCCGCAATGTCATGATCTATTTCGATCAGCCCAGCAAAGAGCAATTGGTTGCCCGGCTGGCACGCCAACTGCGCCCCGGCGGTTACCTTTATATCGGCCATTCAGAGCGTGTGTCCGGCGAAGGCGCTGACCTTCTTAAACCTGTCGGACCCACTGTTTACCAGAGGAGCATGGCATGACTATTCGTGTCCTTATCGTTGATGATTCAGCCCTAATGCGGCGATTGCTACAAGGCCGCTTGGCGCGCGAAAAAGATATTGAAGTGGTGGCGGCTGCGTCTGATGCCAATAAGGCTCGCCAGCTAATCAAAACGCTCAATCCCGATGTTGTCACCTTGGACATTGAAATGCCCGGGATGGATGGATTGACGTTTTTGCAAAAGATCATGGAATTGCGGCCTATGCCGGTGATCATCGTTTCTGGCTCCACCCAAGATGGCGCGGTTGCCACTGCCCGCGCGCTACAAATTGGTGCTGTCAGCTGCTATGCAAAAGGCAATCGCTATGGCGAGATGCCTGATGATGACAATGGCAAATTGGCATCCTTGGTGCGCGAGGCCGCTAGCATTCGGATGAAACCAGTCAGAGCTGTAAAACCGCCAATTGCTATGCCCAAAGGGGCCAGCACCAAACTGATCGCTATTGGCTCATCCACTGGTGGTGTTGAGGCCTTGCACACGGTTCTCTCTCGCTTTCCCCCTGATTGCCCGCCGACCTTGATCGTGCAGCATGTCAACGCGACCTTTGCCGGTGCCATTGCCCAATCACTCGACAGCGCATGCCCCGCCAAAGTTTCGCTCGCTCAAAGCGATATCGTATTAGAGCCAGGCCATGTGTACCTCGCCCCTGGCGGTGATCGCCATCTGCTTGCAGCCCCTGCTGGTTCGGGCAAATTTCGCAGCGTTTTGCGAGCGGGAAAGCCGGTGTCCGGGCATCAACCAAGCGTCGATATGCTGTTTGAATCTGTCAACGCAACCTATGGTAACCGCGCCACTGGCGTATTGCTAACAGGCATGGGCCAAGACGGGGCAGCGGGCCTTCACAAAATGCGCAAGGCCGGTGCCCGAACCATCGCGCAAGACGAGGCAAGCTGCGTTGTGTTTGGCATGCCGCGCGCTGCAATTGAATTGGGCGCAGCGGGAGAAGTGTACGCGTTGGACAGAATCGCCAAACGGCTGTTCAGCGACGAATTGGTCACCCCATGAGCGCGATGGATAGACGCCCGCCGGGCAAACCAGCGGCCAAACGGATCACCGTATTGCAGGGCGAGGCCCATGCCAGCAGCGCTCCACAAGTCGAGCTTTCCACGGTCTTGGGAAGCTGCGTTGCGACCTGCCTTTTTGATCCGATTGCAAGAGTTGGCGGGATGAATCATTTTCTGCTCGCAGAGCCGCCGCCGCACCTAGGTCATCTGGAGTTTGATGAGCATTATGGCTTGTTCTTGATGGAGCTTTTAATCAATGAAATGCTCAAATTGGGAGCGGCTAAATCGCGCCTTAAAGCGCGGCTTTACGGCGGTGCAAATATGAACTCTGGCTTGAGTCAAATTGGTTCGGCCAATGCCGCCTTTGCGCGGCGCTTCTTACAGCAAGAAGGGATTGTGCAGGCCTTTGAAGACCTCGAAGGGCAAAGCGCACGCCGCGTATATTTTCAACCTGCAACGGGCCGGGTGCGCTGCAGCACAACAGCCCAAGCAGCAATACCTAAGCAAAAACCAGCGGCACCGCCGCAATCAGACATTGGGCAAGTCGAGCTATTCTGATGACAAAGGGACATGAAATGACACAAAGCACCCGCATCCTGACCGTTGATGACAGCGCAAGCATGCGCGCTCTATTACTCAATGCCCTGCAGCAAGAGGGTTTTAATGTGGAGCAGGCCGTTGATGGTCAAGACGCACTCGATTGGCTCGCCACCAATGAAGTCGATGTCATTATCACCGACATTAATATGCCGCGGCTCGACGGGTTTGGTCTGATTGAGCGCCTGCGCGAGAGTGCCCGTCATGCGGATCGGCCAATCCTTGTACTGAGCACTGAAAGCTCTGACGAAAAAAAACGCCGTGCACGCGATGCCGGAGCAACAGGGTGGATTGTGAAGCCTTTTAACGCCGATAAACTTGCAGCGGCTGTTCGCCGTATTGCTCACTGATCCGCCAGTATATTCCGATAAATTAAAGGAAAAATGATGCGCCGCGAACTTATTACCTTTGGTGTTTCAGGCCAATTGTTTGGCCTCGATATTATGACCATCCGCGAAATCCGCGCTTGGACGCCTGTGACCAGCCTGCCGCATGTGCCCGAATATGTCGCCGGCGTGGTGAATTTGCGCGGCGCAGTTCTGCCGGTCATCGATTTATCGATCCGTCTGGGCTGGCCTGCAACCGAGGCGGACCCGCGCAACCCCATCATTGTAACTGAATTTGGCGGGCAATCGCGGGGTTTGATCGTGCATGATGTCAATGATATCGTCGCAATCGACGGCGATGCTCTTCAGCATCCCGATGCCGTGGCACAGGACGAAATTACCTGCTTTATCGAAGGCCTTGCCACGCTTGGTGACAATATGGTGATGGTGCTTGATCCAGATAAATTGATGGCTGGAGACCAGATGGACCGCGCGGCATGAAGGACACCCCAAAGGCGCGCGGCTTTTGTAATCGGATGGCAATTATCCTGGATGAACTTGCTGAAGATGCGGAGCAATTGGGCGCTAACCTATGCGCCGATCCGCAGATCACTGCCGGTCACATGGTACAATTGCAAGGCATTGATTTGCTTGCGCAAAACTTGCGCCAGCTATCAGAGGTGCTTGCAGCTGATGCACCGATCAGTGCAGCTGATAACATCAGGCTCGATGATTTACGCAGTCGATTGGTCGCCATGACCCAAATTGACCCTGACGAAAGCACAACCGGACAGGCCGCTTGGTTTTGAATGAATGCGCTTAGCTGCGCACCAATTCTACATGGCGTTTCATGTGGTGATCGATATTGCCGAACTCTGCATCGAAGATGGTTAGACGCTTGAAATAATGCCCAATGGCCATTTCATCTGTCATTCCCATGCCGCCATGAATTTGAATGGCTTCTTGGCCAATCAAATGCGCAGCCTGGCCAACGCGAACCTTGGCCGCTGCAACCGCTGTTTGGCGTTCTTTTGCGTCAGCATCCAATTTCAGCGTGGCAAGATAAGTCATCGACAATGATTGCTCATATTCGGTGTACATATCGACCATACGGTGCTGCAAAACTTGGAACGAACCGATAGGAACCCCGAACTGTTTGCGGGTGCGTGAATATTCCACTGTCAGCGTATGCGCGACTTTCATCGCGCCGCATGCCTCTGCACATTGTGCTGCAATCGCCTCATCGGTGACTTGCTCGATCAATGGTAGGCCTGCGCCTTCCTCGCCGATCAACGCCTCTGCTGGAACGGAGACATTCTCCAGATATACCTCTGAAGCACGCCGGCCATCCACGGTGGGATAGTCGCGCGTCACAACGCCGTCAGCGTTCTTGTCGACGATGAAAACAGAGATGCCGTCACGGTCACGCTGACCGCCCGATGTGCGGGCAGTGACGATCAAATGGCTGGCCCAAGGCGCGCCGATCACAACCGCCTTGTGACCATTGAGAACATAGCCGCCGCCGTCTTTTTTCGCGGTGGTTTCCAAGTCAGCATAGTCGAACCGTCCGCGCGGCTCTGCATAGGCAAAGGCGAAGATACGGCTGCCATCGACAATACCGCCGATGTGCTCTTCTTTTTGCGCCGCAGTGCCCGCGTGCTTCAAGAAGCCGCCAGCGCATACAACGGTTGGCACGAAAGGTTCGACCACAAGACCGCGACCAAACTCTTCCATCACAACAAGGCTGTCGACCGAACCGCCGCCAAAGCCGCCATCATCTTCAGAAATCGGCATGCCAAGAATGCCAAGCTCAGCCAATTGGGCCCAAATTTCAGGGCGCCAACCGCTCTCGCTGCTGATCGCATTGCTGCGCGCCTCATAGTCATAGTTTTCGCGCACCAACCTTGAAAGGCCGTCGCGAACCATGTCCTGCGTTTCAGTAAAATTAAAGTCCAATTGAGGTTCCTCCCGTGATCCGTTTTAGGCTTAAAGCAATCGCTTACAAACCTAGGATCATCTTGGTGATAATGTTGCGCTGGATCTCGTTTGATCCGCCATAAATGGACGTTTTACGCATGTTGAAATAGGTCGCGCTGGCATGCTGAGCATAGTCCGGCCCGATCGGATAATCATTGGAACCAGCGTCCGAAATGCTGGGGTAAAACGGCGTGCCATAATGGCCAACCGCCTCCAATGTGAGCTCGGTCAGGCGCTGCTGAATTTCCGTGCCCTTGATCTTCAAGATGGAGCTTTCCGGCCCCGGTCCCTTGCCTGCTTGCTCGCCCGCTAGAGTGCGCAATTCGGTAATTTCCAAGGCATTCAGATCAATCTCAAGCTGGCTGACTTTGCGTGCAAAATCAAAATCATCCATCAATGGTTCGCCATCCAATTGCTCTGACTTTGCAATCTCGCGCAGTTTTTCAACGCCGCGCTTTGACCGCGCCACACCGGCAATTCCGCTGCGTTCGTGGGCGAGCAAAAACTTGGCATAGGTCCAGCCCTTATTCTCTTCGCCAACCAGGTTTTCAACCGGAACACGCACGTCAGTCAGCCATGTTTCATTGACCTCATAGCCGCCATCAATCAGTTTAATCGGGCGCACTTCAATGCCCGGGGTCTTCATGTCGACGAGGATAAAGCTAATGCC
>JALZVZ010000227.1 GCA_023299945.1 Altererythrobacter sp.
CCTTGATCGTGACAATTGTTTGAGCGGCGAGCGCGTAAAGCTGGGATGAGGAAGAACTCTCCATTGAATAATAATCGTAATAATAACAATCGTCGTCGCGGTCGTGGCAACAATAATCGCAACCAAAGTGGCGGCGGCAATCAGCTCAACCGGATTGATAGCCGTGCGCGCGGAAACGCGCCGCAATTGCTTGATAAATATAAGAAATTGGCTCAGGATGCGCAGCACCACGGTGACCGCGTTCAGGCCGAATATTATTTGCAATTTGCCGACCACTATCAACGCGTGATTGCCGATAATAAGGCGCTCCAAGACGAGGCGCGCGCCAAACGCAATGAAGGGCGCAGTGACGATCGGGGCGACGATCGAGGCGATAATCGCGGCGAAGGCCGAAATCATGATGGCCGTGATGGTCAAGAAGGCCGCGATGACAGTCGGAATCGCCGTCCACGCAACCGGAATGATCGGAACGATAATCGAGGTGACAACCGCCTTGATGAAGGGCGCGATGATCGCAATGAGGGCCGTTCTGCTGATCAGCAAGAAGGCGAACTTGGCTCAGAAGGCGATACGGTCGATATGTCCGGTGGCGCTTCTGAAAATGACGCGCCTGAAAAGCCAGCTAAGCCGCGCCGCGCCCGTACAGAACGTACTCCGCGCGCACGGAAAGATTCTGCCAAAAAGGAAGACGGCGCTGAGCCGAAGCCGCGCGCGGCGAAGGCAACTCGCGCACCGCGCAAGAAGCCGGCAAAGTCGGATGATGGGATTGATATCGGCGTCCTGCCTCCTGCGATCAGCACTGATGACGATTCGGATAATGCTGAGGCGGCTGAATAGGCTGGGTTTTGTAGGCGTTGATGGCTGGAAATAGGGCATAATATAATGACCGACACTTCCAGCCAATCACCGCCTATTGTGCCGCGTAGAACACAGCACCAATCGCTGCGCCGTTCCCCGGAAGGCCTTTGGGGCCGCGTTTTAGCGCATCCGCGTATCGCCGCGCTCGTTCTCGGCGCGGTCGCTGCCACCGGCTATCCGCCGCTTGGGCTTTGGCCTCTGACCCTTCTGGGCGTTGCGGGTCTGATTACTTTGCTGCGACGTGCAGATACGCGCAAGGACGCAGCACTGATTGGCTATATTTTCGGTTGGGCGCATTTGACGTTGGCGAACAATTGGATCGCCACAGCTTTTACCTTCCAAGCAAAAATGCCGAGCCTTTTGGGCTGGCTGGCTGTGCCACTATTGTGTCTTTATCTGGCGATCTATCCAGCTTTGGCAGCACTCATAACACATGAAGTGTCGCAGCGTTTAGATAAGGGCAAACGCGCCTCCACGCTCGCTTTTTCAATTCTGTTCGCCAGCCTTTGGATTGTAACGGAATGGCTGCGAAGCTGGGTCTTTACCGGCTATCCTTGGCCGCCATTGGGCCTTGCCCTGCTGGGCGGATGGGACGCACCGGGTATCGCGAGATATCTCCCATGGCTTGGTACTTATGCCTTGTCAGGATTGGCCGTGTATGTTTCGGCTCTGGGACTCTGGGCCTTGGAGAGTAAGCACAAGGTTCTTGCGCTGGGTTTTTGGGCGATCGTCACAACTGGGGCGATGCATTCGCCCGGTCTCGGGCCAAGGATGGATGAAGATTTAGACGGTGTGCGCTTCACTCTCGTGCAGCCCAATATTCCGCAAGAGGAGCGCGACGCGGCGCATAAGTTTGAAGAGCATTTCGGGCGCTTGGCGGAGCATAGTTATGATCCGGAAAATCCGAAACGGATCGTCTTTTGGCCCGAATCCGCCGTGCCCGATTACCTGCGTGATGGTTACCCTCAGCGCTATTACAATCAGACAACAGTGGGTGCTGATCCTGAATTTTCGCGTCAAAGAATAGGCGCGACGATCGGCTCCAATGCGACACTTATGCTGGGCGTAGTGGATCTGGAGATTGGCGAGAAAATGGGCCGTGATGCAGCGGTCGGCGCTTATAATTCGGTCACCACTATTGATGGAGAGGGCAATCTTGGCCCTCGCTATGCCAAGGCGCATTTGGTGCCTTATGGCGAATATCTCGCTTTGCGTTGGTTGCTTGAGCCTCTTGGCGCGACCCGCTTGGTTGCCGGTTCGATTGACTTTATCCCTGGACCTGGGCCGCAGACATTTGATCTGGGTGAATATGGCAAGGCGGGCGTGCAAATTTGTTATGAAATCGTGTTCTCCGGGCAAGTCGTCGACCGCGCAAACCGGCCCGATTATATCTTTAATCCCAGCAATGATGGTTGGTTTGGCGCATGGGGCCCGCCGCAGCATTTGGGCCAGTCGCGGATGCGTGCGCTCGAAGAAGGCCTGCCCGTTTTGCGCTCAACCACTGACGGGATCAGCGCTGTGGTGGATGCAGACGGGATCGTGCGTCAGCATATACCGAGCGGCATGGATGGCGGTGTCAGCGGATTTATCCCTCCCGCAAAAGCCCCTACTTGGTTTGCACGAGCAGGCAATGTTTTGCCGCTAGCTTGGGCGGCGCTGTTGCTGGTCATATCGATTGTTGCGTTACGCCGTCGCGCGGTATAGAGCGTTCATCAACACATAAAGACATCCTTATATCCGTTTGAAAGACATCTGCATGCGTAGCGAATATCTGTTCACCTCTGAAAGCGTTTCTGAAGGCCATCCGGACAAGGTTTCTGACCAAATTTCCGATGCTATTGTGGATTTGTTTCTTTCCAAAGACCCAGAGGCCCGCGTCGCATGCGAAACTCTTACAACAACGCAGCGCGTGGTGCTGGCTGGTGAAATTCGCTGTAAAGGCGTTTTTGAAAATGATGGATGGGTTGATGGCGCGCTTGCCGAGATTGAGGCCACCGTGCGCCGGACAGTCAAAGACATTGGCTATGAGCAAGATGGTTTCCATTGGGAAACGCTAACCTTTGAAAACCACCTTCACGGACAGTCGGTAGAGATCGCCCAGGGCGTAGATGAAGGCGGCAATAAGGATGCGGGCGCTGGCGAAGGCGCGGGCGATCAAGGCATCATGTTCGGCTATGCCACCGATGAAACACCCGATTTGATGCCGGCAACGCTGGATTACAGCCATAAGATTCTCGCGCGATTGGCCGCTGATCGCCATTCCGGCGCGGCCCCATTCCTGGAGCCAGACAGCAAGAGTCAGGTTACCCTCCGCTATGTCGATGGCAAGCCGGTGGCTTGCACCGCGATCGTGGTCTCCAGCCAGCATGGCAAAGGCTATGACAGCGGCGACAAAGAGGCTGAACTGAAAGCCTATGTAAAAACGGCTGTGGCCGATGTGCTGCCTGCAGGCTTCATCTCTGATGA
>JALZVZ010000228.1 GCA_023299945.1 Altererythrobacter sp.
TTATGCGGGATACCAATGTCGCGCATTGCAAACATGGCCACGCAGGCAAAAGCTTCATTCACTTCCCACAGCTCAACATCATCGACCGACCAACCCGCTTTTTCCAGCAAGCTATTGATCGCGCCAACAGGCGCTGTGGTGAAATCGGCAGGTTCTTGTGCATGAGCCGACAAAGCGACAACTTTGGCGATAGGCGCAGCCCCTTTTGCCTCAGCGACGCTTTGGCGGGTCAGCACCACTGCCGCAGCTCCATCTGAAATAGAGCTGGATGTCGCCGCTGTAATCGTGCCGTCTTTCGCAAAGGCCGGACGTAGGGCAGGGATCTTGTCCGGGCGGCCTTTGCCCGGTGCCTCGTCAGTGTCCACGATCACATCGCCCTTGCGTGATTTCACTATTACGGGGACAACTTCATCGGCGAATGCACCGCTGGATATTGCGGTATTGGCTCTCGCCAAGCTTTCGATGGAATAATCATCCATTTCCTCACGCGTCAGTTGATAGGCATTGGCTGTGTCTTGCGCGAAAGTGCCCATGGCGCGGCCCGGCTCATAGGCATCTTCTAGCCCATCCAAGAACATATGATCATAGGTCGTGTCATGCCCGATACGCGCACCGCTGCGGTGCTTTTTCAGCAAATAGGGCGCATTGGTCATGCTCTCCATTCCGCCAGCTACAACCATATCAATAGTGCCCGATGCCAGCGCTTCTGCGCCCATGATGACCGTTTGCATGCCGCTGCCGCAAACCTTGTTGACGGTGGTGGCTTGGACGGATTTGGGCAGGCCGGCCTTGATCGCGGCTTGGCGCGCGGGTGCTTGACCAAGGCCTGCTGGCAAGACGCAGCCCATATAGACGCGGTCGAAATCTGCGCCTGCGATACCGGCGCGTTCCACCGCTGCGCTGACCGCAGTGGCCCCAAGGTCGGTGGCGTCCACGTCTGCCAATGTGCCTTGCATCGCGCCCATTGGCGTGCGGGCATAAGAGAGGATGACGATGGGATCATTGGCGGAAAATGCGGTCATGAGAATGTCCTTGCAAAGGGGTGTCCAGAGGCTTGAGGCGGCCATAATGATGCGCCGAGAGAAAGGCAATCATGCGCCGATGCTTGCCAATGCGCGGTTCTTGCGCAAAGACAGTATGCAATCGAAACCTATGGGAGAAAATCATCGTGGCCAATGACAAACGCGCCGAAATGGAAGGCATTCTAGCCAAGCAACGCGAAGCTTTTACCGCCGACCGTCCAGAGCCGATGTCGATTCGCAAGGACCGGATCAAGCGCGCGATTGCGATGATTAAAGAAAATGGCGATGATTTCTGCAAGGCAATGGCGGCTGATTTCGGCAATCGCTCGGTCGAGCAGAGCATGCTCACCGATATTGCAGCAACAGTGGGCGCAGGCAATGATGCGCTGAAACATATGGATGGCTGGGCCAAGACGCAGAAACGCAAGGTGAAATTCCCGCTTGGGCTTTTGGGTGCGAAGGCTGAGCTACGCTATGAACCTAAGGGTGTAATTGGCATTCTGTCCCCGTGGAACTTCCCTGTGCAGCTGGCTTACGGCCCGCTCATGCAAGTCTTTGCCGCCGGCAATCGTGCGATGATTAAGCCGAGCGAATTTACAGAGCGCACATCTGATTTGATGGCGGAATTGACAGCGAAATATTTCTCCGAAGAAGAGCTGACCGTCACCACTGGCAGCCCAGAGGTTGCCGCGGCCTTTTCCTCTCTGCCGTTTGATCACCTCGTGTTCACCGGCTCCACGGCTACTGGCCGCCGCGTGATGGAAGCAGCTTCGAAAAACCTCGTGCCCGTCACTTTGGAGCTGGGCGGTAAAAGCCCTGTTATCATGGGGCGCAGTGCCGACTTTGCCAAAGCGGGCGAACGGATTGCTTTGGGCAAAATGATGAATGCGGGGCAAATCTGCCTTGCGCCTGATTATATGTATGTGCCTGCCGATAAGCAGGATGAGGCGATTGCGGGCGTCACCGATGGCGTCACCAATATGTATCCCACGCTGCTAGAGAATGATGATTACGCCTCGGTAGTGTCTGATCGCCATTTCTCGCGCCTACAAGAAGTGGTGACCGATGCCCGCGCAAAAGGTGCAGAAGTGATCGAAGTCAATCCGGGCGATGAAGATTTTAGCAATTCTAATGCGCGCAAAATGCCGCTTACGATTCTGAAAAACGTCACGGATGAAATGGAGGCGATGCAAGAAGAATTGTTTGGCCCCGTACTGCCGGTAAAAACCTATTCTTCCATCGATGAAGCGGTGGATTATGTGAACGCCAATGACCGTCCGCTGGGATTGTATTATTTTGGCGAAGACAAAGCCGAGCAAGAGCAGGTTTTGACCAAGACAATTTCAGGTGGCGTCACCACCAATGATGTGATCTTCCATATTTCGATGGAGGATCTGCCATTTGGCGGGGTCGGGCCGTCTGGCATGGGCAGTTATCACGCGATTGAGGGCTTCCGCGAGTTCAGTCATGCGCGCGCAGTCTATCACCAGCCAAAGATTGATATTGCCAAGCTCGGCGGTTTCAAACCACCTTACGGTAAAGCGACCAAAAAGGCCGCTGAGCAAATGATGAAATAGGTTGAGCTGTCTGGGCTTGCGGCCGCGAAGTTAAGAGCGGCTCGCAAGTTCGTGCGCGACTATCCACTAGGATGCAACCAAACTGGCGGGAATTACACGATTCCCCTACTTGCACCTTGCCTGTGAGCGGCCTAAACGCGGGCAAACTTGAACCCTCGTCAAGGATTCCTTGTGGTCGATCTAAGTCAATATTTGCCGATTCTGATCTTTTTGTTCATCGCATTGGGGCTCTCCTGCCTGTTTGTGTTTTTGCCAATGGGTGTCTCGCGCCTGACTGGTACGCACAATCCCGATGGGGAGAAGCTGTCAGAATATGAATGCGGCTTCCCCGCGTTTGAGGACGCGCGCAGCCAATTTGATGTGCGTTTTTACCTCGTGGCGATCAGCTTCATCATTTTCGATCTTGAGGCTGCGTTCCTGTTTCCATGGGCGGTTAGTCTTGGCGAGACGGGCTGGGCTGGCTGGATTGGGATGATGACGTTCCTCGGCATTCTGGCAATCGGCCTTGCGTATGAATGGAAGAAGGGGGCCCTTGATTGGGAATGAGGCACTAGGAATGAGCAACACAATTATCACCCCGCCTACCGCTCCTATGTTTGCGGCAGAGGCAGCAGCCACCATGCCAACAGCAATCGGCGGCGAGATTCGCACGCCTGATGCTGATTACTTCCAAGCGCTTCAGGAAGAGGTCAATGATAAGGGTTTCCTCGTCGCCTCTACAGAAGACGTGTTCCAATGGGCGCGCACCGGTTCACTATGGTGGATGACGTTCGGCCTTGCATGTTGCGCGGTGGAGATGATCCACGCTAACATGCCGCGCTATGATATGGAGCGTTTTGGCGCTGCCCCGCGCGCTTCACCGCGCCAATCGGATTTGATGATTGTTGCCGGCACGCTCTGCAACAAAATGGCACCTGCATTGCGCAAGGTTTATGACCAAATGTCCGATCCCAAATATGTGATCAGCATGGGCTCATGCGCAAATGGCGGTGGCTATTACCATTACAGCTATTCCGTTGTGCGCGGATGTGACCGGATTGTGCCGGTCGATATTTACGTGCCTGGATGTCCTCCTACCGCAGAAGCGCTGCTTTACGGCGTGATGCAACTACAGCGCAAAATCCGCCGCGCTGGCACGATTGAGCGATAGGGGCGCGCGCTAAGATGGCAGTTCTCCACTCCGCTCCGAAATTTGCGTCCAATGATGGCGTGCTGAAAGTGTTGAAAAAAGCGCTGGGTAAGAATGTGCTCGCCGCCAATGAAGCGTATGGCGAGATTATCTTTACGGTAAAGCGCGATGCAATTGCAGACGTGCTCGAAACCTTGCGTGATGAGCATGATTATCAGCAATTGATGGAAATTGCGGGCGTTGATTTTCCAGAGCGTAAAGAACGTTTTGAATGCGTTTACATGCTGCTATCGCTTACCAAAAACCACCGTGTGATGGTGAAATGCTCCACCGATGAAGCCACGCCAGTTCCCACTGTCACGACTTTGTGGCCCAATGCCGGTTGGTTGGAGCGCGAAGTTTTTGACATGTTCGGCGTATTGTTTGCGGGCAATACTGATCTGCGCCGCATCCTGACCGATTATGGTTTTGAAGGGCATCCTTTCCGTAAGGATTTCCCGCTGACGGGATATACCGAGCTTCGCTATTCTGAGGAAGAAAAGCGCGTGGTTTATGAGCCTGTTCAGTTGGCGCAAGATTTGCGGCAATTTGACTTTGAAAGCCCGTGGGAGGGCACAGAATATGTGCTTCCCGGTGACGAAAAAGCCGACAAAGAGGAGAAGGGCAAATGAGCGTCGAACTCCAAGAAAGCCTGACAACGACAGGCGAAGTCGTATCCAATTACACGATCAATTTTGGCCCTCAGCATCCGGCCGCCCACGGCGTTTTGCGCATGGTGATGGAGCTGGACGGCGAGATTATCGAGCGCATCGATCCGCATGTGGGCTTGCTTCACCGCGGCACCGAAAAGCTGATCGAGCATAAGACATATTTGCAGGCTTTGCCGTATTTTGACCGGCTCGAT
>JALZVZ010000229.1 GCA_023299945.1 Altererythrobacter sp.
ATAGTCGCGCAAAAGCTATGCGTATTTTGCAAGGTTGTTCTGCCCTATTGGGCCGATTTGGCGCAAACCGCTTGGCTGAATGCGCAGCGGACGCTAAGTGAATGCAAGACACAATTGACGAGCTGTGTTGGTAATGTAATACAGCGTTTAGAGGCTTAAAGATAACACGCATGGATATGAACTCAGCCCGCAAGGCAATGATCGACAGCCAGCTTCGCACCAGCGGAGTGAATGAGCCTTACGTGCTGACCCGAATGAACAGCGTTTTGCGCGAGGATTTCGTGCCGGCAGCGTCTAAGGATATCGCCTATATGGACCGCGCCGTGCCTTTGGGCGGCGGACAATCCCTGCCCGCACCATTGTTCCACGGCATTGCCTTGATGGAAGCTGCACCAAAGGCGGATGATACGGTTCTGGTAGTTGAAAACGGCTCTGGCTATTTGGCGGCATTGATTGCGCCCTTGGTCAGCAATGTCGACACGATCAGCGCTGAAGATGCGGCTAGCAAAACAGGCCGCAAGACCTATTCGCTGATCCTGGTGGATGGCGCGATTGAACAATTGCCTGCTGGCCTTGCCAAGCGCCTGGAGGAAGGCGGCCGCATTGTTACCGGCTATATCACGCGCGGCGTTACGCGGCTTGCGACAGCACGCAAAGTCGCAGACCATGTCGCGCTTACGCCGGTCACAGACCTTGGTATTCCTGTCCTCGGCGCCTTTACCAAGGCTAAGGAATGGAGCTTTTAAGAGTGCGTTTGAGGGGTCTTGGGTTCAGCGCAGCCGCGATTGCTGGGGTCACCGGTGTTTTGGTGCTGCCCGCCTCTGTGCAGGCCGATACTCTACGCGAAGCCTTAGTCAGCGCCTATAAAACCAATCCAACTTTACAAGGCGCACGGGCCAATCAGCGCGCGAACGATGAAAATGTGGCGATCCAAAAAGCCGCTGGTCGCCCTTCGGCTAGTGCAACCACGACGCATATCGAATTTGTTCGCCGCTCCGCCAATAGCTTTACGGCACCAACGCGCACATTGAATGTCGATTCAACACTGACTGCGCCGCTCTATTCAGGCGGTGCTGTGAAAAACGGCATTCGTGCTGCCAATGAACGCGTGAAAGCGGGCCGCGCCGATCTGCGCGCAACCGAAAGCGCAATTTTCAGCCAAGTCGTTGCCGCCTATATGGATGTGCTCCGCAATGAAGCTTTGGTCTCCTTGGCCGCCAATCAAGTCGAAGTGCTCGGCGTCAATGTTCAAGCCACCAGTGACCGGTTTGAAATTGGCGATTTGACCCGTACTGATGTCGCGCAGAGCCAATCACGTCTGGCCGTCGCGCAAGGCGATTTACGCGGTACAAGAGCTAACCTGATCGGTGCCCGCGAGACCTATATCCAGCTGGTCGGCGATGCGCCTGATCGTTTAGAAGCACCGCCACCTTTGCCCGGCCTGCCCGGTACAGTGGGTCAAGCCGTGACAGTCGCGATTGAGAACAATCCCGATTTGATTGCCGCAGTTGACCGCGCCCGCGCCGCCGGGATTGATATTGATATTGCTGGCGCATCACGCTTGCCAACCGTGGCCGCTTTTATCAGCGGCACATATAACAATTTCTATGGCACACTCGGCGGAGCAATTGCAGCCGATCTGGCGCAAAGCGAGGTCACCGCCAATGCCGGGGTGCGCATCACAATCCCGTTTTATCAAGGCGGACGGCCAGCCGCTTTGGAACGCCAAGCGCAAGCACGCGCAGGCGCTGCGTTAGAGACAGCGATCCAAGCGGAACGCGCCACCATCGCACAAACCCGCTCGGCTTGGGCAAGCTGGCAAGCGGCAAACGATATCATTGAAAGCTCGCAAACCGCAGTATCGGCTGCTGAGCTGAGTTTAGAAGGCGTTCGGGCGGAGAACTCAATCGGAAACAGGTCCATATTGGATGTATTGAATGCTGAGCAGGAATTGCTCTCTGCGCGCGTCCAATTGGTGACAGACCGCCGCAATGCCTATGTTGCTGGATTCACGCTGCTGGCCTCAATGGGCAAGGCAGAAGCACGCGATTTGAACCTTGATACCGGTGGGCCTTTGTATGACCCCGTGACCAATTATGACCGGATCGAGGGCAAGTGGAATGATTGGGCGCGCGACAAAGATCCGCTGCCACAATCGACCAGAACCGTTGACATCCCGCCTGCAAACGCAACAATTGGGCCTCCGAACGAATAACGTCCCACGTGATTCGTTATGGTTAACGCGGTTTGGGGGCAAATCGCGTGCGCCAAACTAAAGATTAGAGTATGGAACAGGGTGCCGCATGACACAGCAAAACGAAGCTTCGGTTGAAGAAATTCTTGAATCGATCAAGCAAGTGATTGCCCGCGACAACCGCGAGGATGCGAAAGAAACGCGCCGCCGCCGCGAAACACGGGGCGTTGCTGCCACGAAAAAGGCTACTGGTGAACCTGCGAAGGATGAGATTTTGGAAACAGAAGCATCCGAGGAAGTGCTCGATCTGGGTGAAATGGAATTTGCCGAGGATATCGACTCACCTACTGAAGTGACTGAGGAGGCATCTGAACCCGTGTCGCAGATCGGCGATGATGCCCCGCTAACCACTGATAAATCCCGCAATTCCATGCGCGAAAACTTGGAAGCGCTGGCGATGATGTCACAGCCTAGCATGCCTCCACAAATCGTGCGTTCGGGTGAAACTTCTCTGGAAGGGCTAACCCGTGATTTGCTGCGTCCGATGCTGTCAGAATGGCTCGACAATAATTTGCCCGATATGGTCGAGACTTTGGTGAAAGAAGAAATCGCGCGCATTGCCCGTAAGGACCGCGATTAAACTTTAGTTTGCCCCACTGGATTTGCCGCAATTGACGCGCTAGTCCTGCGGCCCATGAAAACACGCTTTCTGACAGCTCTGCCTATGGCAGCGCTTTTCGCTGCATCGCCGCTTTTGGCTGATGGCCACGCCGCCTCAGCTGACGATGCACATGCCGCGTCAAATAAGGCACCCATGACCGCAGCAGATCTGGTCACCATGCCGCGGCTTGGCTCGCCGATTACAACTGATAACGGGCGGTTCGCGGTTTACAGCGTGACCTCAACCGACGCGAAGACGTTAAAGCGCACGCCCGCCTATTATGTGCTCGATTTGCAAACAGACGGTGCTTCTCCGGTTAAGATAGATTTGGGCGGCACCGCCTCCTCCCTCAGCTTTGGCGGCGATAATTTCCTCTATTTTCTATCTGACCGCACTCCTGGCGGTGAAGGCCCGCATCCTGTCGCCAACCGCTTGTGGCGCGCCGCATTGGAAGCGGATGGCAATGTCACCGGACCAATGCTGGTTGGCGAATGGAAAAGTGCATCACCTGATGGCTACACACTTTCGCCTGATGCCTCAAAAGTCGCAGTCTGGACCCAAATGCCCCGCGATTGCGCCACATTTGCTTGCGAAGAAGGTGGCAATGCGGATGAGCCAAACCAAGGCGCAGGCCGGCTTTATGAATGGGACGCAGGCTTTGTGCGCCACTGGGATCATTGGAAGACACCTGGCGAATTTAACCGCGTCTTCGTCTTCGACATCAAGGGCGGCGAAGTCAGCGGCCCGGGCACACCCGTCGATGGCAAAGACCCTGAAACCGGCATCACAGCCAATACGCCCACAATGCCCTTTGGCGGAGGTGAGGATGTTGCCTTTGCCCCGGATGGTTCGGGGGTGTATTTCACCGCGCGCATTGCTGACAAAAACGAGCCCACCTCCACCGATCTCGACATTTACTGGTCAGACCTAAGCGGAGCAGCGCCGATAGAATTGACCGCTGCAAACACTGCGCATGATTCGAGCCCGACACCTTCGCCCGATGGCAAATATCTTGCCTATCTTGCGATGGAGCGCCCCGGATACGAATCCGACCAGATGGCGATCATGCTGCGCAATGTAAAAAGCGGCAAAGTGCGCGCGCTGACCCGTGATTTCGACCGCAGCTTTGGATCAATCGCATGGAGCGCGGATAGCAAATCTCTGATCGCCACAGCCTATGATACGCTCGACGTTCCAGCGTTCAAAGTGGATGCAAAAACTGGCCAAATCACCAAGCTTGATCTGATAGCGGGATATGAAGCGCATATTGGCAATGTCATCCCGCTGCCACAGGGCGGCATGCTGTTCACTCGCGACTCCATCGGCGCCCCGGCAGAGCTGTATATGGCAAGCGCAGGCCAGCAAGCCCGCCCCCTAACCGATGTCGCTACCAGCCGCGTTGGCAAACTCGCCAGCACTGTGACCACCCGCTTTAGTTTCCCCGGAGCAGGCGGCGATGAAGTCTGGGGCCAGATCACCAAGCCGGAAAATTACAAGGGCTTCATCCCTGCGATCCTATACATCCACGGCGGCCCGCAAGGCTCATTCAACGATAGCTGGTCCAGCCGCTGGAACCCGCGCGTTCTCGCCAGCCAAGGCTATGCGGTAATCTCTGTCGATTTCCACGGGAGCGCTGGATACGGCCAAGCGTTCAAGGACGCAATCAATCAGGATTGGGGCGGAAAACCACTCGAAGATTTGCAGAAAGGTCTGGCTGCAGCGCTCGCGCTCGACAATCAAATCGACGGCGGCCGCGCCTGCGCCATGGGAGCCAGCTATGGCGGATATATGGTCAATTGGATCGCAGGCAAATGGCCGGATCGCTTCTCATGCCTGATCCAGCATGACGGCCTGTTCGACATGCGCAGCTTTTATTACGCCACGGAAGAATTGTGGTTCCCGCGCTGGGATTTTGGCGGATCATACACTGATGTTCCGGAAAATTACGAGAAATGGAACCCGGTCAATCACGTCGATAAATGGCAAACGCCGATGCTGGTGGTGACGGGCGAAAAGGATTTCCGCGTGCCCTATACTCAAGGCATTCAGAGCTTCACCGCTTTGCAAGAACGCGGCATTCCCTCGCAATTGCTGGTCTTCCCCGATGAGAACCACTGGGTGCTGGGCGCGAAAAACTCGCTGCAATGGCACAATACCGTATTCGATTGGCTCGACTATTGGTTGAATTCAGAGGTTGATGCAGTCAGCGACAAGGCGCCGCTCAATGAGCAATGATCTCTTGCTGTCTGCGCAAACCGCACTCGGCAAACATTACGGTCCCAATAAAAGCGCTGGCGGCATAGATCGCCACATCTTCTTATGCGCTCTGTCGGATAAGAAAAAATGCTGCTCACCAGAGGCCGGTGCGCGCTCGTGGAACTTCCTCAAAAGCCGGTTGAAAGAACTCGGGTTGGTTGGCCCCAAACGCAGGGCCGACAGCCCGCGCGGCGCAGGCGGCGGTATCCAGCGCAGCAAGGCAGATTGCTTCCAAGTGTGCGGAGCAGGGCCGATTGCGGTCGTATGGCCAGAGGGTGTGTGGTATCATTCCTGCGATGAGGCCGCGCTGGAACGCATCATTCAGGAACATTTGATCGGCGGTGCACCAGTGGAGGATTTACGGCTCTATCCAGCAGAGTAATCCGCTCTAGCGGACGCGCTTGTCCGGATCATCACCAATATCATTATCGGGCAATTCATTGTCGACCGAAGCATCATGGCCAGTGCCATTCGACAGAAAAATCAGCCCCATCAACGCGCTGGCCAACAGCATTGAAAAGCCAATCCCCAGCGCCACCGCGATGTAATAATGCACCGACACCATGCCATTTTGCGAATAAAGCGTAGCCAGCGCCAGCAGCACAACGCCAACGGTCACCGCCATCATAAAGCGCATGATTCGGCGATATCGCGCCCATGCAAAGGCAGCGTTTTCAGGATCGTCTAGGGGCGATGAGCTGGTGAACTTGCGGGGCATGCTCGGTACATGGGGGCTAATGCGCCTCCATACAATGCCATTTTGGACCAATCTCTCCACGCACGGATTCGCCATTCTCTCTTCAAAGTGCCACACTCTCCGCTTCACGATACGAAGGAGGGGACCGAATGGATATCGCTAAGATAATCGCAGGCCGCGATGCTTCCGCCATTATTGCATGCGAAGTTGCCATGCCTGTTGCACAGGCAGTGGGGCTTTTGGCGGAAAAACGCATTGGCGCTTTGCCCGTCACAGAAGGGGGCCGCGTAGTCGGCATTATCTCTGAAAGAGATGTAATTTACCGCCTTGCCGATGAAGGCGAGAGCTGCCTTTCCTTGCAAGTGGGCCAGATCATGACCGCACCTGCCATCACGGTTGAACCTTCAACCCCGATCAATGATGCGCTGGGCCTCATGACCAAGCGGCGAATTCGCCATTTGCCCGTGATCGAAAATGGGGCGCTGGTGGCGTTCATTTCCATTGGTGACTTGGTGAAGAATCGCATCGATGAAGTGGAGCATGAAGCCGAGGCTATGCGCAGCTATATCCAAACGGCGTGACCTGCATTGCATAGTGATACGGCATATTGCTTGAGGTTTGGCCGCGCGATACCTAAATAGGTCGCTATGGCAGAAACACTTACACTTACCCCTTCGGCCGCGAAGCGCGTGGCATGGATCGCAGAAAAGCAATCCAAACCCGCTATTTTGCGTCTGTCTGTCGAGGGCGGAGGCTGTTCCGGCTTTCAATATAAATTCGATCTGTCCGATGGGCCTGACGGGGATGATAGCATCAGCGAAACCGACGGCGTTAAGCTCGTGGTCGATCCGATCAGCCTGGATTTGGTTGGCGGAAGCACCGTGGATTTCGTCGAATCGCTTGGCGGAGCAGCGTTTAAGGTTGAGAACCCCCAGGCTGCGGCAGGATGCGGCTGCGGTTCCAGCTTCGGAATCTGAATTTCCTCCCCACGGGATTAGACGCAAGCGCGAAGTTCAGGCACACAGCTTTCCATGAAAATCGCGACATACAATATCAATGGAATCAAGGCCCGCCTGCCGCGCCTGAAAGAATGGCTTGCCGAAACGCGGCCGAGCGTCGCTTGCTTGCAAGAGATCAAGAGCCAGGATGAGGGCTTTCCCGCAAGCGAATTTGAAGAGCTGGGCTATTCCGCTATTTGGCACGGGCAAAAAAGCTTCAACGGCGTGGCGATCCTAACCGATAATAATGTCATCCCCGATGGCCCTATGGAGATCCAACGCGGCCTTGGCATTGGCGGCCCTAAAGAAGGCGAGGGCGAGCAATCGCGCTATCTGGAGGCGGATGTGACCACGGCCAATGGCGAAACCACCCGCGTGGTGTGCATTTACCTGCCCAATGGCAATCCTCTGCCCGGACCCAAGTTCGACTATAAAATTGCATGGATGGCCAAATTGCGGACACGCATGGCGCAAATCTGGGCGGAAGAAGTGCCCTGCGCGGTTGTTGGCGATTACAATGTGATCCCAGAAGATGATGATGTTTGGGCCGTCAAAGCCATGCAAGACGATGCTTTGATGCAACCGCAATCACGCGCAGCCTACGCTAGCCTTCTGGCCGATGGCTGGACAGATGCGGTGCGCACACTCAACCCACGCGGCGGTGTATGGACCTATTGGGACTATCAAGCGGGCGCATGGCAGCGCGATCATGGCTTTCGGATCGACCATATTTTGCTGACTCCTGAATTGGCGGACCGATTGCAGGCAGTTGGCGTTGACCGCGAACATCGGGGCCGTGAAAAAGCGAGTGATCACGCGCCTGTTTGGGCGTCTTTCGGTTAAATCCTCGCGGGGCTTTGCGGACAAGTCCGCGCCCCTATGGGCGGACGGTGCCCTTGCGACCCTAGGGGCCGAAAAAACTGCACGGCGCCAGCTGACCCCGCGCCCACACACAAAAAGGGCCCCGAACTGGATCAGTGCGGAGCCCCTTAAAATATCTAAATTCTGCCGCGTTTAGCGATAGAAGATGTGCGTGTTGATTGTCGCACGCTTTGATTTCTTGCGGCTCCAGCTGGGGCGCACATATTTCGCATGGAAATAGAGCGAATCATCCGCTGCACTGTCCCATTGGCCTTCATGAGCGATACGAGCGATAGCCTTGGCGCGCTTCCACGCAGCAGAGCCGGTGTTGATGCGCGGCATCCGGCCGCCCTTAACAAAACTGAACTGCGAGCGCTGATAAACAACCCCGCAATAGCTATTGGGGAAGCGGCGATCATCGCTGCGGTTCATCACAACTTTTGCAACAGCCAATTGGCCTGCCAGCGGTTCGCCGCGCGCTTCAAAATAGACGGTGCCAGCCAGGCATTGCATCTGCTCGCTTAAGGAAAAGTCAGTCGAGGTTTTGCGAACCAATTCGTTCAAAGAGCCAGCGCTTGGCGTAGGTGCGGGCTCTTGGACCACGACCGCTTCAACCAAGTCTTCTTCGACCACTTCGGGAATGGGTTGGATAATTTCATTCGACACAAAAACCGGTGCCGGTGCGCCTGCGGCCACTTCCTGAGCAGTATCAGAGATCGGGGCGGCGGTTTCTTCTTGCGCAAATGCACCCGACATTTCGGAGCTGGCAAGAGCAAATAGAGTCGCAGCTGAAAGAACGGCTGCAGTAATTTTATGGGTCTTACGACTCATTATATTTCACATTTTGAGCGGTGAACGAGCTCCGTCGCAGGTGAGGACCTGATCGCTAAAATTCCAGCGATATAAGGGGTGATCCAAAGGGGCCTGCCGGCTGTCCCCCGTCTGCGTGCTAGCTAGATAGCAGAATCGCTACCTGAAACCGCCTGCGCGTCAACGAAGTGGAGGCGAAATAGCCGTTCAAAACTCTAGGTCAAGTTAACAACCACCCTAGTAGGGCAAAGATGCGATGAACCGTTCGGCATCCGCGATATCCAGCTCCAA
>JALZVZ010000230.1 GCA_023299945.1 Altererythrobacter sp.
GATCGATGTCGATGAAGCTGGCCTCGCCGCGCTTGATTTGCCTTGCGAGGTGGAGCGCATCACCGGCAGCGTGGCTGATGTGGCCTTATGGAGCACTTTGGAAGACACGCTTTCCAGCACGGGCGAGACAATTGACCACGCAGTCGTTAATGCCGGTATCGGCGCTGGCGGCACAATTGATCAGTTGTCGATGGCCGATTGGCGCCGCGTAATGGATGTCAATCTGGACGGCGCATTTTTGACCCTCTCAACCAGCCTGCGCTCGATGCCAAAAGGCGGCGGCAGCATTGTCGTTGTTGCCTCTACTACCGGTGTTAAGCCAGTTCCCGGCGTTGGCCCTTATGGGATTTCAAAGGCAGCGGTGGCACACATGGCGCGCATTGCGGCGGCGGAAAATGCGGCCAAGAACATCCGTATCAACGCGATTGCACCGGGCGGCGTGGACACAGCCATTTGGGAAGGCTCGCCTGAATTTGTCGCAGCGGCTGAGAAATACGGGCGCGATACGGCAATCAAAGGGCTGACAGGCAGCACACCATCGGGCCGCTTTGCCAGCTCTGCTGAAATGGCGGATTCGATCCTTTACCTGCTGTCAGACGCTGCCTCCAATATCACTGGCACTGTGCTGGTGAGCGATGGCGGTTTCACGCTATAAAACGCCTAAAATTTGACGCTTTGGCTGGCGCGTTCCTCGCCTTTATTGCCATACAATTTCATCGTGAAGGCTTTGCTGGTCCAGTCGATCTCAACTGTACCGAAATTCTCTTCTGAGATAAAATCTGTGACACGCTTTGCATCGGGCTCGCGCGCCGTATTTTGCGCGGTTGAAGCAAAGGAATAGTTGAGCGAGGAACTGGTTAGTTCCCACAATTCCTCACCCCCCACCATTTCGCTGTAAATGCCCGCGCCGTGGCGATCACCCGACAATAGCACCAGCCCGCTGTCAGCGCGCGCGCGCAGCATCCCATAGAGCTTGGCGCGTTCGACTGGCATACCTTCCCAGCTTTCGTAATTATGTGCGTCCGTAATGACTTGGATTGAGGAGACCACAATCCGCAAATCTGCTGGCTTGGCTAATTCTTGTTTCAGCCACGCCCATTGCGCATCGCCAAGCATGGTCTTCGCTGGATCGCTAGAGGGCACGTAGGAGCCCAACGGCGGGCGCTGAGGCGTGTAATCCATCCGGTCAAAGTCAGAGCGGAAAAAACGCGTGTCCAGCGTGATGATCTGCGTGCGCTTTCCCGCCTCGCCGTAAGTCACACTTTCATATATCCCGGGGCGCGAGCGCACTTCATTGGACGAGCCCCAAAACGTCTCGAAAATTGTCTCTGACCAACCGCGAAAGGCAAAATTTGCACCGCCATCATTAAAGCCGAAATCATGGTCATCCCAAGTTATCATCATAGGCACTTTGCTGCGGAAATCCGTCAGTTCAGGGGTCTTGGCCATCGTCGCATAGGCATCGCGCAATGTGGACAGGTTTGCGTCCCCATTCCAGCCCTGATCGCCGTAATTATTGTCACCAATAAACAGGAACATATCAGGGTTCTTGGCGGCGATTTGCGCCCACATATGTTGGCTGCGCGACTGGTGATTGCAACTGCCAAAAGCCACACGGGTCAAATTGCTCGTGCGCGGAAGCGATACATTGGGCTGCGCCACTGGCAGGCTGATCTGTTTCTCCAGCTTTGCGTAATACGGTGCGAGCATCTCATCCGCGGTCAGAGAAACAGCGTCCTGCGCAGCTAAGGGCGCAGACATAAGAGCAGCGGTGGAAACAGCGAAGGAAGCAGCAAAGACAGCGCGCATGGGAGGTTCTCCAATTGATTGAGAAGCTGCCTATTCCATGCTTGGGCAAATTGACAAGTTTTTGTAGCGCGATTGCTGTTTGTGCAGGCCTAAGCCCAACGCAAAAGGCGCGCATCAGAGCGATTAAACCCTGACACGCGCCCTTGAGTTTCTAACCGAAAAAATTAGAAGCGGTAACGCAGGCCAAGGAAGCCAGATACCGTTTCATGCCGGCCTGAAACATCAGCGTTAAATGCATCATTTCCGTCTGCGATAAAACGGCGCTCCAGATCAATACCGGAGATGCGCTGATAGCGTCCGCTAAGATCAAGCTCGACCTTCTCAGTCAAAGGGACGGTCACACCAAGATTGCTTTGCAATACAAAACCTGTGTCGCTGCCCGAAAGGCCGAACGTTGGCGCATTAGCGACACCATTATCGGGGAAGTAAGTGACATTGCTATCGACCTCAGCAATGCCGATTGCGCCTCCAGTGAACGGGATGATCTTTTGATCCTTGGCCCAGCGGAATTCTGAACGGTAGCCAATGGTAAATGTGTTTACATCGACGTCCCCGTCAAAGATCTGGTTCCCGCCATTGAGAGCACCGCCAGAAACGTCATTGCGGGCATAGCTATATTCTGCCTCAATGCTGGGCTGGATCAGGCCAAAAACACGTTTTGGAATGCGGTAGCCGATAGTGCCGGCAAAGGTCACGTCTTCGCCAAATTGAAGCGCGATATCAGCAGGTGCCCCTTGCACGCCCGGCGATCCGGCGGCGGGCGCCTGTGTGCCGGAGAAGGTTTCATCACTGGGGGAAGTGATGCCGCCTTTGACTGAAACATAGACGCCGCCTTCAGGGTCAAAGTCGCCGCCATTTTCTTGGGCGCTGGCCGCACTGGGCAAAGCGGCTACAATTCCAGCGGTTATTAGGAGAGTGAAAAGGGAGGGTGAAGGGGTACGCATAGTAGGGGGCATCCTTGCTGTCAGTCCTATGCTGAATGATGCGCGCTCCGCACCATTTATCAGCTGGCTTCATCGACAAGTTCGCGCCCTCAACGCATTTGGTTACGCCAGATTTGTAATCGGCTTGTGCGATAAATTCATTCAGTCAGATCGGAAAAATCGGTCAGAGCTGCGTCTCGAAGGCCTCGCCAGACATTGCGCGCCTGCACCGTTTCAGGAACATCATGCACGCGCAGTATATGCACGCCGGCATTCATCCCCACCGTCGCCAATGCAACACTGCCGCCCTTACGCTCATGCGCGGCGGCTTCATGAGACAAAGCGCCGATCATTCGCTTGCGGCTAACCCCCAAAAGCAGCGGCTGACCCAATGCATGATAGAGCGGCAAGGCATTAATTATGGACAAATTCTCCGCCAGAGTTTTGCCAAAGCCAATCCCGGGATCAAGGATAATCCGCTCTCTTGCGATACCCGCAGCAAGAGCCTCATCGCGGTATTGACGCAAGGCATCAAACACGTCGAAAACCACGTTGGAATAGGTTCCGCCCTCATGCAAATCATCGCCAGTTCCGGGCGCATGCATCAGGATTACAGGGCAATCTGTGGCCGCCGCAACGCCATAACTGCGCGGATCATAGCGCATGGCCGAGACATCATTGGCGACATGTGCGCCTGCTTTAATCGCCGCCTCCAAAACGCTCGCGCGCCGCGTATCAACACTGATAGCAGCGCCCATAGCCGCGCAATATTCCACCGCTGGGATCACGCGCTCTAGCTCGTCGCCTTCCCATGTCGCCGCTGCGCCGGGACGTGTGCTTTCCCCGCCAACATCGATAATCGCAGCGCCAGCCTCCAGCATTTCAGAAGCGTGCGCGCGGCCATGCTCTGGCTTTTCAAGGAACTCGCCGCCATCGGAAAAACTATCCGGCGTAACGTTCAATATACCCATGATTTGCGGCTGATCGAGGCGGATCGTGCGCGTCCCCAATTGTAGCGGCGCATGCTCGGTTTGAAGGTTTGCCCATTGCTCCTCAGCGCTGGATTTCAGCTCAGCAGGGAGCGCGGAGATGACCCCCTCCAGATCGGAGACGAGGCATAGATCACGCGAGGTCACCTTGCTATTTTGCGTTCTGATCACCGCAAATCTTGATGCGTAAACCATGCTACCTGCCAACCGAATTGCGCCGGATCCGCTTGAGGTGTGTTCAGACTGCGGGCTAGCGGCAAAGCTGATCGGTTGGATGTAAATGTTCTCTTGCATCAGCAAGGCTTAGCCCAACTGATGGCCTGCGCGATACTGCCATCAGCGCGTAATCCTCAGGCGAGGCAAATCGGCGCGCTGCGCACAAGAAAAAGGGGCCGCGCACCTTACGCAGCCCCTCCTTCTTCAATAAAAGCCACTAACCGCCAAAGCGGAAGCGAATACCCGCTGAGACGATCGACTGATCAGATTCCACGCCCAATGTCGCGGGTAGCAAATTCAGCGGAATATCTGCATCTTCTGCATTGGCGCGGAAAGTGTATTGGCCAAAGACCTCTGCACGTTCGGAAAGTTCTACGCTGGCACCGGCCATCAGCTGATAGGCAAGCACACCGTCATCATCATCACCAACATCTACGCCCGATGGGCTGTAGTTTACCTCGGTCCATTGATAGCCGACACCGGCCCCGACAAAGGGCTTGATCGCGCTGCCGGTTTCAATGTCGTAAAAGACATTCCCGAACAGGCCATAGTTTTTTACCCCACCTTGGCCATCAGCAATGACTGCACCAACAGTAGGGTTCGCTGCATCTGCCGCGCCGCGTGTCAGCACCGCCACATCCAGACTATCGATGTCTGCGCCGCCGACGCTCAAGCCCGTGTGTGTGTCGACGTCATATTCAGAATATGCGCCTTCCAATTCGACCCGAAAGCCATTTTCAAAGGCGTAACCAAATTGCCCGCTGATCGCGAAGCCATTGTCGTTCTCTGTCTGCCAGTCCAGTTCTGTACCGGCAGGTATGGCGTCAAAGTCGGCTGTGGCGGCAACATCGGCATCAAATTCGCCTGAATTGCTGCTGTCACCTGGCAAGGTAATACCGCCGCTGACACCAATATAGGGGCCGGATTTGGCTTCTGATTGGGCCGCAGCAGGCGCGGCAATTAGCACCGTCATTACGGCCAAGGTTGCCGCAAAATTTGGCAAAGTAATAGGGGAATTTTTCATAATATCCTCACGTTGGTTTGCGCCCCCGCCACGGCAAATGTGGCGGCGCAAATGAACGTAGGATTGTGGTTTTGTGCAGGAATTATGCGCCTGAGGGGAAAAGCCGATAGGCCGTTTCTAAGACGCGGCGATCAATCCTCAATGCTGAGCAAATAGAGCTGGCGCACAGCATCAACCAGCTTGATTTCGCTGCCATCTTCGAAATGCCAGAACGTCCAACCATTGCAGCTTGGCGCGTCTTGCAAATCCTTGCCTAGCCCGTGGATTGAACCCATTTTTTTAGGGTCGCTGTCCAGCGACAAAGAGCCGTCAGCGCGCACCGTTGCCGTCCAGCGGCGTTTCTTGTCGAACACCTTCGTGCCCGGCTTAATCATGCCATTTTCAACCAAAGCGCCAAAGGCTACGCGCGGCGCGGCCTTTTTAGATTGCATGGTCTCAATCGCGCTTTCATCCAGCGGCAATTCTTTCGCAATGCGTTTCAGCGCCGCATCGCGGTAAATGCTCTCACGTTCGCAGCCAATCCATTCGCGGCCCAAACGTTTCGCCACCGCTCCTGTGGTGCCTGTGCCAAAAAACGGGTCGAGTACAACATCGCCCTTATCCGTCGTCGCCAGAAGCACACGGTAAAGCAGGCTTTCAGGTTTCTGCGTCGGGTGCACTTTGGTGCCGCCCTCTTTCAGACGCTCGCCGCCGGAACAGATCGGCAGCACCCAATCGCTGCGCATTTGCAGCTCGTCATTCAGCGTTTTCATCGCGCGATAATTGAAGTGGTAACGCGATTTCTCACCCTGCGAGCACCACAGCAAAGTCTCATGCGCATTGGTGAAACGTGTGCCTTTGAAATTGGGCATGGGATTGGTTTTGCGCCAAACAATATCATTGAGGATCCAGAAGCCCAGATCCTGCAAGATCGCACCGACGCGGTAAATATTGTGATAGCTGCCGATGACCCACAGGCCGCCGTCCGGCTTCAAAACGCGCCGCGCTTCTGTCAGCCAGTCGCGCGTGAATTTGTCGTAAATTTGAAAACTGTCGAATTGGTCCCAGTGATCGGTGACCGCATCCACTTGGCTGCCATCGGGCCGGTTCAGATCGCCGCCCAATTGGAGATTGTAAGGCGGATCGGCAAAAATCAGATCGACGCTATCAGTGGGCAGCGAACGCATCGCTTCCACACAATCCCCATCGAGGATTTGGCTAAGCGGCAAGTGCAGCTGGCGATCGTCCTTGTGGGATTTGCGCAGCCGTTTGGGCGCTTTGACAGCCCCCTTTTCGCGCAATTTCACCGGTTCATGGACGCCCATGTTCAACACCTTATCTACTCGTTAGCCCCAGACTTATCCACAGGGTGAGTCCATCAGCGCAAACCGTCAAGGCCTAATTGATCGCAGTTTATGGTTAACGCCGCGTTACCGCCCCACACTTGGGGGAGAACGAAAAGAGTCCACCACAAGATGTTGAGTCCCTGTGGCTTTATGGACTCGCTATATGGGGGTGTGGCCTTCAAGACTCACACGGCGGTGTATTCGTGTTTTTAAGCGAATAGAACCGCAGTGTTCACCGCAAAGGCCGCCAATAAGATGACCCCAAGGCCGCGCCCAATCTTATGCGCATATTGACATAGCAGGACCAGCATCAGGGCCGTTGCCGCCAAAACTGGCCATTCCAGATCGAACAATTCGTAAGGAATTGGCCCCGGTGCGATTGTCATTGTGACCCCGCCGATCAGCAGCAGGTTGAAGATGTTGGAGCCCACGACATTGCCCAATGCGAGGCCGGATTTGCCTTTGAGGGCCGCAGCAACAGTCGCCGCGAGTTCCGGCAGCGATGTGCCGATGGCGACCACTGTCAGCCCGATCACGGTCTCTGGAATTTCAAACAAGCGCGCGACATCAATCGCGCCGGTAACCAGATATTTGCCGCCGAGGATCAATGCACCAACGCCGAGCGAAAAGAGAATAACCGACAACCATATATTGTCCGGTGCGTCCTCTTCTTCCTCTTCCTCATAATCATGCGCCTTGGACGGGTGCTTTACCCGCCAATAAATATAGGCCGTAAGCAAAACGAGTAGTGCAATACCAACCCAAACAGCGCCAAGTCCCGAAAGACCGATGGCCCACAATATGCCGACCGCGACCAAGCCGCTGATCGCATCGCGCTTACCCGCGCCAGACACCATAATCGGCGCGACCACGGCCGCTCCGCCCAAAATCAGCAACGAATTGGCGATATTAGATCCTGCAATATTACCCCAAGCGATATCAGGAGAACCAGCCATCGTTGCCTGAACGCTGGCGACCAATTCTGGCATAGAGGTTGCCGCACCGATGATAACCACGCCAGTAACGAGATGCGAAAGCCCAGCCTTTAGCGCAATGCCCACTGCACCTCGCACCAGCAATTCGCCGCCAATAGCAAGGCCGATTAGGCCGCCCAATATCATCAAGATGGTTTCAGTCATGCCGCGCGTTTAGAACACATTATGTACCTTGAATAGAAGGTAGAGCTACAAAAGCGCCGCCTGCGCAACAGGGGCAAAGCTGTATCGGTGCAGCGGCGTCGGCCCGTGAATCCGCAAAGCCTCCATATGTTGCCGCGAGCCGTAACCCTTATTGCTCTCCCAACCATATTCAGGATGATCCTTTGCCGCTTTGATCATGATTCTATCGCGGTATTCCTTTGCGATAATTGAGGCGGCTGAAATGCATGGTTGCGTCCCGTCTCCGCCAACAATCGCGCGTGCGGGCCAGCGCCAGTCCTTTGCCCTGCCGTGCGGCGTCATATTGCCATCGATCAAGGTTTCTTGCGGGTCTGCACCCAGCCCTTCGCACAGGCGCGCAACGGCCTGACACATCGCCTCCATAGTGGCTGCCAAGATATTGATTTCATCAATTTGCGCAGGCTCAATTACCCCTACCGCCCAAGCGCAGCTTTCATGGATTTGCGCCTCCAGAACGCCGCGTTTTTTGGCTGAGAGCACTTTGGAATCCGCCAATCCTGACGGCGGACTATTGCCAAGCACCACAGCTGCCGCCACAACCGGGCCAGCAAGCGGGCCGCGACCCGCCTCATCAACCCCAATGGTGAAATTCGTGGAACCAACTAACGTGTCGGGAGTCCCAATTAGCATGACATATTCTCTCAAAATCGCCGCCATCCTATCCCCCGCAGCGCTGGCTCTCGCAAGCTGCAGCACCGCGCAAGATGTGGACACTGCGAAAAGCACAGCGCAAGACGAGGCCTCTAAGACGGTCTCTTTCAGCACCGAAGAGCACGGCACATTTAACAAGGGTTGGGCCGCAGCATTTATTCCCGGCACAAATAAAGTGGTCGTAACGGAAAAAGCGGGTGGCCTGTTTCTATATGACACCAGCTCGCGCCAAAAGACGGCTATCGCTGGCGCGCCTACGGTTGATTTTGGTCGCCAAGGCGGCCTTGGCGATGTCGCTTTTATGGAAAGCGAGGCCAACGGGCAAATCGGATCGCGCGCAATATATCTCAGCTGGGCTGAGGCAGGCGAAGGCGACACACGCGGCGCAGTTGTCGGTAAGGGCATGCTCAATTGCACACAAACCTGCGCCATCGAGGGTCTAAAAGTGATCTGGCGCCAAGCGCCTAAGACCACAGGGCGCGGGCATTATTCCCACCGCCTTTTGATTTCGCCTGATGAGCAGCATTTGTATGTCGCCAGCGGTGACCGCCAAAAGCGGGAGCCAGCACAAGACAACACGGACACGCTCGGCACGATTGTGCGGCTCAATCTGGATGGCACGCCAGCGGCGGGCAATCCATGGGCGGATAAAGCTGCGCCTACCAATCAAATTTGGTCATGGGGCCACCGCAATATACTCGGGCTGGATTGGGATGCCGATGGCCGCTTGTGGGAGATTGAGCACGGCCCTGCTGGCGGGGATGAGCTCAACCTTGTGAAGAAAGCTGCCAATTTTGGCTGGCCGACTCGCTCCAACGGCGATCATTACAATGGCAATGACATTCCCGATCACAGCGCAGATGATGGCTTTGCAAAACCTGCAGCACATTGGACGCCAGTGCTCGCGCCGGGCGATATGCTGGTTTATCGCGGCGATATGTTTGCAGGCTGGAAAGGTGATGCGCTTGTCGCAGGCCTTGCCGCCAAAGGCATCGTGCATGTTGATCTTGATGGTGAGACCGCCAGCGAGGTGGCACGCTATGATCTGGGCGGGCGGATGCGCGCCTTGGCCGAAGGGCCCGACGGCGCGCTTTGGGTGCTGGAAGATGGCGATAGCGGGCGTTTGTTGAGACTATCGCTTTAGCGCAGCAAAGCGCTTTTTGTTCGACTTGTTCGGTGAAGCGCCCTAGGCGCAGCGCCCGCAATGCCTAGTCTTATTCCCCTTGCCCAAACCGATGATGCCATGGTCGAGCAATTGCTCGACCGTGCCTTCGGCGCAGACCGATTTGCACGAACCGCTTACCGCATCCGTGAAGGCACCGATTGGCTCGACGGGTTGAGTTATGCCGCGGTGGATGATGATGAGCTGCTGGTGGGCACTATTCAAGTTTGGCCGATCGCATTGACCGATCCTGATGGCCGCCCTTACCCCATGCTGATGGTCGGCCCCGTTGCCGTCCTGCCGGAGCATCAATCAGAAGGCTATGGCAAGGCTCTAATGATGGCGACATTGGATGCGCTCGGCTCGAATCCAGCTCTGCCTCAAGTGTTGATCGGCGACCCTGAATATTACGATCGTTTCTTCGGCTTTACCGCAAGCCACACAGGCAGGTGGCATTGCCCCGGCCCCAATGATCCAGCCCGCTTGCTAGTGCGTGCGGCCAATCCGGCGGTTCTGCCTGAGAATGGCATGCTGGGCCCATGGACCGATGAGACACAAGAACAATTGCGCAAGCACTCTTAAAACGCGCAACCTCCGCATAATGGCACAAGCGAGGCTTGGCAGTCCGCATTGCTTCTGGCATCGCATCTAGCGAACATGCCCTACACACCGCCTCCCTATCTCGCCGAATTGTCTTTGCACGAAATCGCAGAGCAAGTGGCGCAGCGCAAATTGCCGCCAGTAGCCAATTGGGCACCGGAAAAATCAGGCGACAGCTTCATGCAAATTCTGCTCGATGGGACATGGCTGCATGAGGGTGATCCGATCCGGCGCGAGGCAATGGTCCGCGCATTTTCCGGACTTTTGACGCGCGACGACACAGGCCAGCATTGGCTGGTCACGCCTTACGAGAAGCTAACTATCGCAGTGGATGATGCCGCATTTATTGCCGTGGATGCCGCGCAAAAGGGGAGTGATATCGCCTTTCGTTTGGCTACCGATGAGCTGATTATTACAGGTCCGGACCATCCAATTCGTGCCGCTGGAGACCCCGAAACGCCTGCGATTTATGTACATGTGCGCAATGGCTGCGAAGCGCGTATCAACCGCAGCACCTGGGGGCAATTGGTCGACATTGCGATGAAGGATTCCGATGGCACGCAAGTCACGAGCGGCGGCGAGACTTACTCGCTTATCCCGCCGCAAGAGGCGCCATGAGCACGCTTCACGCATCCTTAAAACGCGCGCTTGAAGACGGACATAGCCGCGATGTCACCGACCTGCGCGATGATAGCGATTTGCGCGGCGATGACAGCAGACAGACCGCTTCTGCCGCCGTATTGATCGCAGTAACAGAGCGGACGCGCCCCGGCGTGCTTCTAACCCAGCGCCCGCAAAGCATGCGCAGCCATCCTGGCCAAGTGGCGTTCCCCGGCGGGAAACTGGACCCGGGCGAAGATGCAATCACCGCCGCCTTGCGCGAGGCCGAGGAAGAGATCGCCCTTCCCCGCACCAATGTGCGCGTGATCGGCACCACTGACCGCTATGTCACCGGCACAGGCTTTGACATTACGCCCGTTCTGGCAACCGTGCCTGCTGACCTGCCGCTAACGCCAAACCCACATGAAGTGGAGGCGTGGTTTGAGGTGCCGCTCGATATTTTGATTGCGCGGGCATCATGGACGGAAAACTCAGCCTATTATCGCGGCGCGGACCGCAAATATCTTGAGATGGATTACGAAGGCTTTCGAATCTGGGGTGTGACCGCTGGGATTATCGCAAATCTCGCCGCCAGGATTGCACCTGAACAAGCCAACGCAAAGCTAGAACATGGTTGATTTTTCCAACGCTGAATGGACAAAGCGCGAAGGGCTGGCCTCGCTAACCAAAGCCTTGGGCGCAGAGCATATCCGATGGGTGGGCGGCTGCGTGCGCGACACGTTGCTCGGCCTCGATGTGCATGATGTTGATTGTGCCACCACCCATTTGCCAGACGCGGTTATGGCGCTGTGCAAGGACGCTGGTATTCGCACCGTTCCCACCGGCATTGACCACGGCACGGTGACCGCCGTGCTAGCCGGCGGCCCGGTTGAAATCACCACATTGCGCCATGATGTGTCGACCGATGGCAGGCGTGCAACGGTCGCCTTTGCATCGGACTGGCGCGAGGACGCAGCACGCCGCGACTTCACTATCAATGCTCTGTTTGCTCATCCTGAAACCTACAAATTATCGGATTATTTTGGCGGGCTGGATGATCTGGCGGCGCGGCGCGTGCGTTTTATTGGTGAAGCGGCCGAACGCATCCGCGAAGATCATTTGCGCATCCTGCGCTATTTCCGGTTTCAAGCGCGATTTGGCGCGCAATGGGATGATGCAGCGGTTGCTGCATGCGAGGCATTGGCGGCCACATTGAAAGGCCTCAGCCGCGAACGCGTGGCGATGGAATTGCTCGCCATTTGCGTTCTGCCTGATCCACACGGATCTTTTGCAAAAATGCATGAACTGGGCGTGTTGGGCGTTATCCTACCGGAGGCTACACAGCGCAATTTGGACGTTTTAGCCGAGCTGATCGCGGCAGAGAAAGCGCAGGGGATTGCGCCTCATGCCATCCGGCGGCTTGCCGCTTTGCTGCCTGCTCTGGGCGCGGTTGCAAAGGATGTGGCGGCGCGGCTGCGGCTGTCGCGGGCTCAGCGTGCCCGTCTGGTTTGTGCAGCGGAGCGAGTCCCAGCTGATAGCGATAATCCCAAAGCGCTTGCCTTTGAGCATAGCGTCGAAAGCGCAGTAGACCGACTGTTGATTGCAGGCTCAGATGCGCGTGAATTGAAAGATTGGCAGCCTCCGCGCTTTCCGCTCAAAGGCGGAGAAATCCT
>JALZVZ010000231.1 GCA_023299945.1 Altererythrobacter sp.
CCAGTTAACATTAAGAGGTGCCACTCGCAGCAAGGCTCACCATCGATGTGCGACCCTGAAGGTAAGCCTTGTGAGAGGCGGCGAAAGTCGCGGGGGCGGAACCCAAGCTCCGCCCCCAATACTTTACATCAAAATGTTGGAATTATGCCGCTGAAGCTTCACCGGATGGCTCGGTGCCATCGGTCTCGTCAGGAACAGCGGTGAGTGTTGCTGAAGATGCACCACCAACGGCGATCTTTTTCGGTTTCATCGCCTCTGGCACTTCGCGCACCAAATCGATCACCAACAGGCCATCGGCCATGTCTGCTTTTTCGACGCGGACATAATCGGCGAGCTCAAACTTGCGTTCAAATCCGCGATTGGCAATGCCGACATGCAGCATTTCGCCAGCGGGCGCATCATCGCGCTTTTTGCCCATCACTGTCAGCATGTTTTGCTGCGCAGTAATATCGAGATCAGCGGGACGGAAACCTGCAATGGCGAGCGTGATCCGATATTGATCTTCGCCGCAGCGCTCAATGTTGAAAGGGGGGTAATTGTCGCCACCACTCGTTCGGCCTTGGCTTTCCAACAGGTCGAACAGATGGTCAAAACCAACGGTTGTGCGGCGGTAGGGGGTGAAATCTAAACGTGACATAACAAATCCTCTATTTGAGCAATCTGACAATTATGAGGCCAGCATAAGCTGCGCCCCGGTGACATTACCGAATGATCCCTTGCGGCAAACCTCGGTACACCCCAAATAGGAAGCTAGAAATTCGCTTTCAAGGATTTGGTGCGGACCAGATTATGAAAGCAACATGAGAGGAATGCACATGCCAGTTCAAATAGATGTCTACTCCAAGGGCTATTGCCCTTTTTGCACACGCGCAAAGGCGTTGCTGAAGAGTAAGGGTGTAGAGTTCAACGAAATGGACGTCACGCTTGGCGGACCAAAGAAAAAGGAAATGATGGAGCGGGCACCGATGGCGCGCACCGTTCCGCAAATCTTTATCGGAGATGTGCATGTGGGCGGATATGATGATCTGACCCGGCTCGATTCTGCTGGTAAACTTGATGCGCTTCTGGCGGGATAGTTTGCGCTAATGCCCAAAATTGCTGTCCTTCAAATGACTTCGGGCATTGACCCTGAGGCCAATTGCGCTGCGATTTTGGATGCAGTGAAGAGTGCCGCAGCGGGCGGAGCGGCAATGCTGTTCACGCCGGAAATGTCAGTTTTGCTCGATAAGAGCCGCAAGCGCGGCGCAGCCTGGATTGAAGGGGCTGGTCCGGATGCATTTGTGGTTGAATTAGGCAGTGCGGCGGCCCAGTATCAGATCGACATATGCCTCGGCTCGATGCCGGTTCCTGCTGGGACAGTTATGTCAGGGAGCGGTAAATACGCCAATCGCAGTTATTTCTTTAGCAAAGCCAGCGGCGGCCCGCCGCGAACTTACGACAAAATCCACATGTTTGATGTCGAGCTTTCAACCGGCGAAACTTGGCGCGAAAGCAGCGCCTATGAACCGGGCAATGAGCTCGTCACGATCGAGGATACGTCGGTTGGACGCCTTGGCCTGACGATCTGTTATGACCTACGTTTTCCCGCTTTGTTTGAGGCACTGGGGCAGCGCCGGTGCGATGCCATCGCAGTGCCTGCCGCCTTTACTCGGCCAACCGGCGCGGCGCATTGGCACGTTTTGCTGCGCGCCCGCGCGATCGAGGCCAGCGCCTTTGTTATTGCAGCTGCACAAGTTGGCAGTCACGAAGATGGGCGCGAAACCTATGGGCACAGCCTTGTGGTTGATCCCTGGGGCGAAGTTTTGCTCGATATGGGCGGCAATGAGGCTGGACTTGCGTTTTGCGATATAGATTTAGAGCGCATAGCCGATGTTCGAGCGCAACTTCCCAGCCTTGCCAATCGTCGCGTGATCGCCAATTAGGGCGTAATTATGATCGTATTTGACCTCATTTGCGGCGAAGGCCACACCTTCGAAGGCTGGTTCGGATCCTCGAGTGATTTTGCAGATCAGCAGACGAACGGTCTGTTGGACTGCCCAAGCTGTGGATCGCCCAATATTACCAAGGCTCCGATGGCGCCTGCTGTTGCAGCCAAAGGCAGTGCGCGCGCAGATGCAGCACCCACCGCACCTACGGAACACCCATCGCAAAGCGGATCCGAAGGGGCGCATCCTGTCGCCAGTCAACCGATGCCCGAAGAAGTTCAAAAGGCGTTGACCGCGCTCGCGAAGGCTCAGGAAAAGGCTTTGAAACAGAGCACTTGGGTTGGAGACAAATTTGCAGAAGCCTCACGTGCGATGCATTATGGTGAGGCAGACGAGAAACCTATCCACGGTAATGCCAGCGTAGAGGAAGCAGAAGCCTTGTCGGATGAAGGGATCGCTGTTGCCCCTTTGCCCTTTCCCATCGCGCCGCCTGAAGATTTGAACTGATTGCGCAGCGCGCCTGCACTGTTTAGACGGTCAACCAAGCGCCCGTAGCTCAGGTGGATAGAGCATCAGATTCCTAATCTGGAGGCCACAGGTTCGAATCCTGTCGGGCGCACCAAAACCTGTTCAGCCAGCAGCCGCGCGAGATTGGCCGCCGCTAAGCATATTTGCCACGAAATCTCCGGCAGAAAGTGGTTTGGAAATATGCCAGCCTTGACCGGTGTCGCAGCCCAGTTCGGACAGCAAGGCAAGGCATTCCGCATCCTCAATCCCTTCGGCGACCACGGTCAGCTCAAGGGCATGCGCCATTTGAATGGTCGATTGCACCAACACACGATTGCCTTTTTCCTCGACCATAGTTTTCACAAAGCTCTGGTCGATTTTGATCTCGTCAATCGGCAGGCGCTGGAGATAAGACAATGTTGATTGTCCTGTTCCGTAATCATCGATCGATACTTTAATGCCAGCGGCACGAATGCGTTCAAGCGCGGCGACTGTTGCGTTTTGATCAGCAAGGGTTGCCGTCTCGGTCACCTCGAAAACCATTTGTTTCGCATCAATGTCTGAGCACACAACTTCCTCAATTGCGTTTCGAACAAAGTTGGCATCGCCTAAGAGCGCGGCGGAAATATTCACCGAGCAATTGAGACAGGGGTGGATCAAGTTCCAGTCCGTAATGCTTGTGATCGCGCTGCGCAGGACGTGAAGCGTCAGTTCATCAATACGATTTTCGCGCTCAAGCAGCGGAATGAAAATCTCTGGACTGACGAAACCAAATTCCTTGTGCTCCCAGCGAACCAATGCCTCTGCGCCTTGGATACGGTCCATTGCCAGATCCCATTTAGGCTGGAACACGGTTGTAACCTCACCGCTAGAAAGCGCGCTTTCGAGATCCACCAGAAGGCGCTGCTGAAAGTCGACTTTATCCTGGGCCGTGTCATCATGCCA
>JALZVZ010000232.1 GCA_023299945.1 Altererythrobacter sp.
AGGCGAAATAGCCGTTCAAAACTCTAGGTCAAGTTAACAACCACCCTAGTAGGGCAAAGATGCGATGAACCGTTCGGCATCCGCGATATCCAGCTCCAATATCCAAATATCGGGGTCTTGAGACTGGCGCCGAGCAAGATATTCGGAAATTTCCTGTGGTTTTTCTGTGTTTTCCCGCTTTGCAACATTAAATGGACGCCCACCATCCAATTGCGGCATTCGCTCCCAAACCATTGCGTTTTCATTGCGTTGTATAGTTAACAAAATCAGCGTGCCGGCCTCCCGCTCGCCCTTATGCAGGACTGTGGCAAAGCCGCCCTGCGACTGCACCATACGAATAATGCCGGAGACTGTTAAATGGGCAGGGAGCCGCGCGTCCAAGTGAATTATCGCTTGTTTTCAGGTGAGTGGTTGTTGTGCGTATCATGCACATAACCATCGAGACCCGAAAGGGCGATGTGCGACCGCATGAAGGTTCCAGTCCCCCGGCCAATCTCATCGCCTTCTTCATCGATCAGGCGCGATTCGGCAACGAACACTCGGCGTTTGCCGCTAATCCACTTGCCCTCGGCAATCACTTTACCGGCACGCACTGGCTTGGTGAAGTGCAGGTTGAAGCTGGTGGTGAGCAGGAATTTGTCAGTCACCAGCGTATTGGCGGCATAAAAGGCAGCGTCATCGAGCATTTTGAAATAGATCGTGCCATGGGCAGCGCCCGCCGCGTGATAGCAGGTCTCGTCGATATCAAATGTCAGGCGCGATGCACCTTGGCCCACGATCGACAATTGCGATGAAAAGAGTGTGTTCACTGGGGCAGAGCCATACAAACGCTCAAGCGCACGGAAATGCAGCTCTGCACTATCCACCGTTGGCACAGCCGGCGCTAGCTCATCGGGTGAACGGTCAGGCGGCATCTTGATAAAGGCGATTGCTCAATTGAGCATAAAGCGCCTCGCTATCCGGTGCCTGCGACAGGGCCGCGTGCATGGCATCATCGCGCACCAAGCGCGAGATTGCCGCCAGCGCATGGAGATGAGTTGCACCTGCGTTTTCAGGTGACAGCATGGCAAAGACCAAATCCACTGGCATGCCATCGGCGGCATCAAAATCCACCGGCGCTTCAAGCTGCAAAAGCACGACAATCGGGCGATTAATACTTTTGGCGCGAGCATGCGGGATCGCAACGCCGCGGCCAAATCCGGTTGAGCCCAAACGCTCGCGTTCGAGCAGACCTTCTAAAGCAGCGTCAGCATCCATTCCGTAAACTTCGGCAAATACCTGCGCAGTATGTTCCAGCACCGCTTGCTTCGATGCATGGCGCGTGGTCACCGCAGCTTCTGGTAAAAATTTGAAATTCACATTCATGGGGGAACTGCTCTAAAATCCAATTTGCTAACAAAACGGCGACATGATTGGCCAGGTTAAGGCCTAAGAACCGTTATATTTAAAGACGAGGCTATATTGCCAGTTGAGGCGTCGGCAGCCCTAGCGTTTTGGTTCGACCCAACCGATTGACCCATCTTCGCGGCGGTAAACCATATTATGCCGCCCACTTCCAGCATTTTTGAACAACAAGGCGGGAGTATTACGCAAATCCAATAGCATAACCGCATCCGCCACACTGGTTTCAGGCACATCGACGCTGGTTTCTGCGATAATGAGCGGCGCATCTGCGGTGACTTCTACCTCATCATCTTCAACTGCAAAGATTGTGTAAGCCGCTTCTTCTTCTTTGGCAGCAAATGCGGTTTGTTCATGCCGGTCCTTGATCCGGCTTTTATAGCGGCGCAATTGCTTGTCGATTTTGGCCGCTGCCCCATCCAGAGCTTGGTGCGCATCATGCGCCTCAGCGTGGGCTTTTATCACCAACCCCTGCATCGCATGGGTGACAATATCGCAGCGAAAAGCGTGAGAGGAGGCTTTGCCAAAGGTCACATGGGAGGAAATCGCGCCGTCAAAATATTTCTCGACAATGGTGGTAAGTCGTTCGCTTGCATGGTCCTGCAATGCGGCGCCTGTTTCAACCTGATGTCCGGAAACGCGAATATCCATAAGTGCTATGCTCCTATTTGCAGGCCTAACCGCTAGACCCTTTTATTGACCCCCGTGTGATGCCAAAGCGGGGTTTCCATTTGGGCGACAAATTCTGCATGCCGCGCCAATTCTTCTGTGCTGGCACGGTGCAGGCGGGGTTCCCGCCGCGCGCCTTTTGGCCGCCCGATTAAATCTGCTGCCACCTCATTGGGTTTGGCTTCACTCGGTGCAGCATCCGCTGCCAGTCCAAGCCCAATCTGACGGCCACCGGTTAGTTCTACGTAAACTTGTGCGAGTAATTCTGCATCGAGCAAGGCGCCGTGTTTGACGCGGTGGCTGCGATCAATTCCATAGCGCGTACACAAAGCATCGAGCGATAATTTCGCCCCGGGGTGCTTTTTACGCGCCAAAGCCACAGTGTCGATCTTCCGGTCGAGCGAAACAGGCTCCATTCCGGCAATCACCAACTCAGAATTGAGGAAGCCAAAGTCGAAACTGGCATTGTGTGCGATCAGCGGCGCATCGCCGATAAATTCGAGGAATTCGTGAGCAATGTCTTTGAAAAGCGGCTTGTCCGACAGAAAGCTGGCTGAAAGCCCGTGCACAGCCTCTGCTTGCGAAGGCATATCACGCTGCGGGTTGTAATAGGCATGGTATGTTTCACCAGTGGCCACGCGATTGACCATTTCAACGCAGCCCATTTCAACCATTCGGTCGCCCGTCTTTGGGTCCAGACCAGTGGTTTCAGTATCGAATACAATCTCGCGCATTGCGCCGACTATCGGCCCAGATTGGCATTTGCGCAAGGGGTTTGAAGCTACGATATTTTGCTTGTTCTTACAGCAATTGCACAATCAACGCCTGCACCGCTGCGCGGGTTTCCTCTTGTGATACACCGGTGTCGATAATGTGATGTGCACGCTCGCGTTTTTCTGCATCAGGGGTTTGAATAGAGAGGATATGTTCAAACTTTTCCGCCGTCATTCCCGGCCTCGCAAGCACGCGGCTGCGCTGTATATTGGCAGGGGCGGAGACGACAACGATATGATCAACCATCGCGTGCCCGCCACCTTCAAACAGCAGCGGAATGTCGAACAGGATCAGCTGCGCATCCGCGTTTTCTTCGATGAAGGCTGCGCGCTTTTGGCCAACAGCAGGATGGACGATGGCCTCTAAACGGCCTCGCGCATCAGCATCGGCGAACACCTGCGCGCCCAAAGCTTCGCGATTGACCCCGTCTGGGCCTGTCGAACCTGGAAAGGCGGCCTCAATCGCAGGGATTAATTCGCCATCTGCCCCCTGCATCGCGCGCACCTGCGCATCAGCATCGAACACCGGCACACCCGCGTCTTCAAACATGGCGGCAACGGTAGATTTGCCCATACCAATAGAACCTGTGAGGCCGATAGTTTTGGGGTGGCTCTTGGGGTTGTTCATTTCAGCAATATCTCTCGCAAATCGCGGTCAGCATCACGCGGAGGTTTCGCGCCAAAGAACAATTCAAACGCATAAGCGGCCTGCCCGATGAGCATGGACAATCCATCAATCGCTGGGTGGCCGTTGGCGCGGGCATGGGTGAGAAAATCAGTCTGAAGCGGATCGGTGACAATATCATAGGCTATCGCAGCAGGGGGCGCATGGCTCCAGTCAAAAGCCAATTCTGGCTGGCCGCGCATTCCCAAAGGTGAGGCATTGATTACGAGATCCAAAATCCCCTCGCGGTCATCGAAGGCGAAGTCTGTTGGCGTAGCAAAATATTCAAGCGGCGCGGCGTGATGCTCAAGCTGGCCATCGGTGGGTGCAAGCTCATCCAAAAGCGCTCGCGCCTTATCGGGGTTGCGCCCTGCCACCACCAAAGTGAAACCCTCAGCCGCCAAGGCCGTAATGATCGCACGCGCCGCGCCGCCAGTGCCCAAAATGCGCGCCATTCGGAACAAATGCTGATCCGCCAACACTTTGCGCAAGGGCTCAAGAAAGCCGCCTGCATCCGTGTTCACGCCGATCAACCTGCCATCACTGCGCCGAACAATCGTGTTCACCGCAGCAATTTGATCCGCCGGGCTCTCGATCCCATCCAAATGCGGGAGCACGGCCTGTTTGTGCGGCATGGTGACATTACACCCGCGCCAATTGGGGTCATGACGGCGCGTTTTGAAATATTCACTCAATTCATCCGGCGCCACATGATGCGCACGGTACTCTGCTTCAATCCCAAGCTTTTCCAGCCAAAATCCATGGATCAGCGGCGATTTTGAATGGGCAATTGGGTCACCGATTACCTCGGCATACAGGCCGGTCATGACGCCATTACACCTTCGGCGCGCAAGGCTGTCAAAACTGGGATCAGTGGCATGCCGAGCACTGTGAATTGATCGCCTTCGATACGTTCAAACAATTGCACACCCATCGCTTCGATCCGAAACGCGCCGGCGCAATAGGATATTTGCGGCCATTCTGCGTCGAGATAGAACTCAATAAAGTCATCGGACAGCGCGCGCACATGCAATTTTGCGCAGTCTGAATGGCTCCAGACGCAAGCATCATCGCGCACTAAAGCGGCGGCGCTATGCAGTTCCATGACTTTGCCGGAAAAGAACCGCAAATGCTCGGCCGCATTGTCACGGCTAGTGGGTTTGTCGAAACGCTTGCCGCCAACAACAACAAGGCTGTCACTGCCCAAGACAAGAGCGCCTATATTATGTTCTGCGACGCTGTAAGCTTTCGCAACGGCCAAACTTTCGGCAATTTCTGCAGGGTTTGCGTCTTTAAGGCTCGCCTCGACCGCACGCTCATCAATGTCGGC
>JALZVZ010000233.1 GCA_023299945.1 Altererythrobacter sp.
TCATCGTGATCTTCAAATCCTACGCCGACAAACGCCGGGTCCAAAAACGCCGCGCCCAAAAGAAGGATTACATCCGCGAGATCGCCTCATCGGTGCGCACAGTGTTTGTCTTTGGCCTCACCACGATCAGCACGATTTTGCTAACCGAAGCAGGCATTATCCAAATCCAGCTGGAGGAGTTCAGCGTAGGATTGCTGGCGGTGCAAGTCGCCGTGATCCTGCTGGCCCATGATGCGTATTTTTATTGGATGCACCGCACGCTGCACCATAAATCCCTGTTTCGCACGACCCATATGCACCACCACAAATCACGCACGCCCACACCGTGGACCGCCTATAGCTTCTCCATCTGGGAAGCGGGCGCAGAGGCCGCGTTCGTGCCGATCTTTCTGCTGATTACCAGCCTGCTGGGCGTGGCCTATGCCGGTATGGCGCTGTTCATCTTCTTGTGGATCATGATTATCCGCAATGTGATGGGGCATTTGGGCGTTGAAATGCACCCTGCAGGCTGGGTCGATACGCCGTGGCTCGATTGGATCAGCACGACGACGCACCATGATCTGCACCATTCGAACGGCGGTTATAATTTCGGGTTCTACTTCACCTTTTGGGACCGCATGATGGGCACCGAGCATCCTGAATATAAGCAGCGCTTTCGGGCGGTGGCGCAGCCTATCAGCCTGCCATTCAAAACGCCCGAAATCAAAACCAGCGCCGCCGAGCGGGCCGCAGTGATTGCGATGGCAGGCTTTGCCACACTCGCAACATTCGGTGGTTTGGGAACGGTGGGAATTTAAGCCTAACCGCGGGCCATCAGCCCCAATTTTTGCAAGAGGCCCGCGGGGCAGGCGGTCACTTCACTCTCACGAGGTGGCCGCCTGTTAAATCTAATGAATGGTACAGGCGCCCACTGGCCGCTTATTCATTCCGGTGGCGGGCTTTCCATCAATTCCATCAAATTGCGCGCAGCATCGCGGTCAGCAGGATCTTTAAATGCAGTGTCCAGATCGGGGGCTGCATCCAGCATGTAAAGCAGGGTCCACAGGGCAAAGCGTTTGCCGCGATCAGTCTCCAGCCCGAAATCGACCCGCATGCGCTCAGCGCCCTCAGGCAAAGCGGCGGGATCGACATCGGCCAGATCGGTTGTTCCGAAATAACGCTGCAAGAGGTCGGGCATATCCATACGCCCCTGCTAACCCACTGCGCGCGCCTTGGAAACTGCCCAAAACCGAATTCCTTTGGGCGTGGCGCAATATACTGTTAGGGGGCCGCCCATGCTTTCTATCGACGGTATCACAGTGCGGCTTGGCGGCCGGACCATTCTTGATCGCGCCACAGCCACGGTGCCTGTCGGCGCGCGTGTGGGGCTGATTGGGCGCAATGGCGCGGGCAAGTCGACATTGATGAAGGCGCTGATCAACGAGATTGAGCCTGATTCTGGCGAAATCAACAAGCCATCCAAGGCGCGCATTGGCTATATCGCCCAAGATGCGCCCAGCGGTATGATGACGCCCGAAGAAGTTGTGCTGGCGTCTGCGACCGAGCGCGCAGAACTGCTGGCAGAGCTGGAAACCTGCGAAGACATGGACCGCATGGGCGATATGCACGAGCGTCTGCTGGCGATCGATGCCTATAGCGCGCCTGCACGCGCGGCGAAAATTCTCGCTGGGTTAGGCTTTGACGAGGAAATGCAGCAGCGGCCGGTAGAGACATTTTCGGGCGGTTGGAAAATGCGCATCGCCCTTGGCGCTCTGCTGTTTTCTGAGCCTGATATTCTGTTGCTGGATGAGCCATCGAACCACCTCGATCTTGAGGCGACTTTGTGGCTGGAAAACTTCCTAAAATCCTATCCTGCCACGCTGCTAGTCATCAGCCATGAACGCGATCTACTCAATAAGGTCGTGGATCACATTTTGCATCTGCAAGGCGGGGCGTTGACGCTTTATTCCGGCGGCTATGATGCGTTTGAAAAACAGCGCGCTGAACGGGCTGCACAATTGGCGTCGGCTAAGGCTTCGCAAGATGCCCAGCGTGCGCGCCTGCAAGATTATGTTGCCCGCAATAGCGCGCGGGCATCCACCGCGAAGCAGGCGCAATCGCGGGCCAAAATGCTGGCGCGGATGCAGCCGATTGCCGCACTGATTGAGGACCCGACATTGAGCTTTGGCTTTCCCGATCCGGCTGAATTGCGCTCACCGATGATTACGGTTGAGAGTGCCGCGGTAGGTTATGGCGAAGCGCCGCCGATTTTGCAGCGGCTGAATTTTCGGATCGATGCCGATGACCGGATTGCGCTGCTGGGCCGCAATGGCAATGGCAAGACGACCTTGGCGCGTCTGCTTGCATCGCAGTTGAAACCGGCGGAAGGCGAGGTTAACGCGCCCGGCCGCCTCAAGGTTGGCTATTTCACGCAATATCAGGTGGAGGAACTGTCTGCCGAGGAAACACCGCTGGATCTGATGACCCGTGCGATGAAGGATGAGGCACAAGGCAAAGTGCGCGCGCAATTGGGCCGCTTCGGCTTCTCTGGCCCGCGCGCAGGACAGAAAGTTGCGAAGCTGTCGGGCGGCGAGCGGGCGCGGTTGGCGCTGGCGTTGATTACGCGCGATGCGCCGCATTTGCTTATTTTGGATGAGCCAACAAACCACTTGGATGTTGATGCGCGCGAGGCTTTGATCCAAGCGCTGAATGATTATTCTGGCGCCGTAATCCTAATCAGCCACGACCGGCATATGGTCGAGCTGACATCAGACCGGCTGGTGTTGGTCGATGATGGTACTGCCCGCGAATATGAAGGCAGCATGGAAAATTATATCGACTTTGTGCTTGGCCGCAAACAGCCCAAAGACAATCGCGCCAATGGCAAGAAACGGGGCGGCAGCGGTAAAAACGCCGCAGCAAAGGAACGCAAGGCCAAGGCCGAATTGACCAAGGCAGAAGAGGCAATCACCCGCCTAACCAGCGAGGTGGAGCGGCTGGATCAGCAGATCCTCGATCAAAGCGGTGCATCGGCGGGGCCCGGCGGTGCGAAGATGCAAGATTTGCTCACCGCGCGCGCTGAGGCTGGCGATAAATTGGCGCAGGCAGAGGAAACATGGCTCGCCGCTGGCGCTGCGCTGGAGAGTACCGACTAGGCGGCAAGTAGCGGGCACGCGGATTTTAAGACGCGCATCCTCCTATTCCATTACCGAAAAGCGCGCTCGCGTTTACCATTCGCTAACCAATATTCTTCATGTCTGTTTGGGATATCTCAAACGGGGAAAACAATGGTTCAGAATTCAGTTCAGCGCACACAAAACAGCGGCGTAATCGATGTTGATGTGGCTATCATTGGCGCAGGTCCAGCCGGGCTGACCGCCGGATATTTGCTGACCAAGCAAGGCAAAAGCGTCGCGATTATCGAAAAAGATGCGACCTATGTGGGCGGCATAAGCCGCACGGTTGAGCATGAAGGCTATCGCTTTGATATTGGCGGCCACCGCTTTTTCTCCAAATCGCAAGCCGTGGTGGACTTGTGGAACGAAATTCTGCCGGATGACTTCATCCAGCGTCCGCGCATGAGCCGCATCTATTATGAGGGTAAGTTTTACAGCTATCCTCTGCGTGCTTTCGAAGCGCTGGGCAATCTCGGCATTCTGCGCTCCACTGCCTGCATGATCAGCTATCTGCGCTACAAATTATTCCCGATCAAAGACGTTCGCAGCTTTGAGGATTGGACCACCAATCAATTCGGCAAGAAGCTCTACTCGATCTTTTTCAAGACCTATACTGAGAAGGTATGGGGCATGCCTTGCGATGAGATGAGCGCCGATTGGGCGGCTCAGCGCATCAAGGGCCTGTCGCTTTGGAGCGCAGTTGTCGACGGGCTGAAACGCTCGCTTGGCCTCAATAAAAAACCAAACGATGGCCAAGAGGTCAAAACCCTGCTCGAAACATTCCGCTATCCGCGCCTTGGGCCCGGCATGATGTGGGATGCGGCGCGCGATCACATCCTCGCCACCGGCAAAGGCCAGGTTTTGATGGGCCATTCGCTCGGTCAGCTGGCCGCAGACGGCAGCGGCGGTTGGAATATGACTGCACAAGGCCCCGATGGCCAAGTGCAAATCCGCGCAAAAGACGCGATTAGCTCTGCACCAATGCGCGAACTTTCCAAACGTGTGCATCCATTGCCGCAATCCAGCCTTCAGGCCGATAAACTGCGCTACCGCGATTTTCTTACCGTCGCATTGATGGTGAAATCAGACGATCTGTTCCCTGACAATTGGATCTATATCCATGATGACCGGGTGCAAGTTGGCCGCGTGCAAAACTTCCGCAGCTGGTCGCCTGAAATGATCCCGGATGAAGACATGGCCTGCGTTGGTCTTGAATATTTCTGCTTCGAAGGCGACGGGCTGTGGTCTGCTTCTGATGAAGATTTGATTGCGCAAGCGACGCGTGAAATGGAAATCCTCGGGCTTTGTGATCCATCCAAAGTTGTCAGCGGCGCGGTTGTCCGTCAGGAAAAAGCATACCCTGTTTACGACGACGCCTACGAAGCCAATGTTGATGCGATGCGCCAAGAACTGGAAGAGAAATTCCCGAGCCTGCATATGGTCGGCCGCAATGGCATGCACCGTTATAACAATCAGGATCATGCGATGATGACCGCGATGCTGACGGTTGAGAATATTCTCGCGGGTGAGCGTGTCTATGACACATGGTGCGTCAATGAAGATGCTGAATATCACGAAGCCGGCGATGAGGGCGATGCAAAAATTCTGCCTGCTGTTGAAGCGGCCGAGACGGATGCGCCCGAGGCCAAGCCAGCGACCAAACCTGTAACCGAAGATCAAGCCGCTGCGCTCAATTCCATGCGCGATGTCCCGACCAGCATTCGTAAGGCTGGCTAAGATAGGGTTGAGGCACTTTGGGGGCAAATATGCGCGACTTGATGACCAAACTGACCGACCTGCGCTTCATCCGTTATATTGCGGCAAGCGTTGGCGCGTTGGCGGTGGATGTGGGCAGTTTTCTGGCGCTTATGGCGCTAGGGATGCTGGCCGCGCCTGCTTCTGCCATCGGGTATTCGCTTGGCATTTTGGCGCATTGGCTGCTTTCTAGCCGTACGGTGTTTCAAGACACGGTCGCATCGGGCGGGACGCAGCGCACCAAGCAAAAGGCATTGTTCGTCGTCTCTGCACTGGTGGGCCTTGGCCTGACCACGGGCATTGTTGGCGGAGCGGATGCGGCGGGCACCGATCCGCGGCTTGCCAAGGTTTTGGCGATCTTGGTCAGCTTTACCGCCACATGGCTGATCCGTTCAAAAATCGTCTTTCGCGCGGCATCTGGCGGTTAAACGCCTTGCAGACCGCCACACTTTACAGCTTTAAAACAAGCGATTTTTTCGTCCGCGTCGCCCTGACTTGGGCCGCGATTGCACTTGTGGTTGGCCTGATAAATATCGGCGGCATTCTCAGCGCACGCTTCCCCGATCCTGATGATATTATGCGCCTGTTGCAGGTCCGCGATGTGATGGGCGGCCAAGCGTGGCTGGACCTCCACCAATACCGCGTCGATGCCGCAAATGGCGGCGTGCTGATGCATTGGTCGCGGCTGGTGGATATTCCGCTGCTGCTGGTCATTGGCGCACTAACGCCATTGCTGGGCGAGGCAGGTGCAGAGGTTGCCGCGCTGACGATTGTGCCGCTGATCACACTGTTGATCTCGATGATGCTAACCGCACGGATCGTATGGAAAGTGCTGGGCGACGAACCCATCACCATGACATGTATTGCGATGGTTTTGTCTGTGCCCTTGCTGTTTCAACTGACGCCAATGCGGATTGACCACCATGGCTGGCAAATTGTCGGCGGTTTGATCGCGGTCAATGGCATTATGGCACAGCGTGTATGGCTCGGCGGTTTGATCGCTGGCCTCGCTATGGCGGCATGGCTTTCCATCTCATTAGAAGGGCTGCCTCTGGCGGCGGCAATTTGTGCATTGATGGCGTGGCGCTGGTGGAGTGATGCCAGAAAGCGCGGCTGGCTGGCATGGGTGATGGCGGGCCTAGCTGGCGGATCAGTGCTGTTTTACGGCCTGACCAAAAATGTTCGCGGGCTAGTCACGTTTTGTGACGCCATTGGCCCTGCGCATATCGCCATGTTTGTGTTTGGCGCTGTTGTATTGGGCGCATTAGCGTGGGCGAATCCCAAGACCCGCATGACGCTTTTAGCAGGCTATGCGCTCGCTGGCGGAGGCGCTTTGGCGCTTCTGTTTTATACTGCCCCCGACTGTGCCGGCAGCAGTTTTTCGCGGCTTGATCCTGTGCTGACTAAGTTCTGGTATGAGCAAGTTTCCGAAGGCCTTCCGCTCTGGCACCAAACGTTGAGCGACGCTTTGCAAATCGCGATTTTTCCGCTGCTTGGTATTCTCGCTTCCCTGCGTTTTATCCGCAGCAGCGAGGGCGCTTTGAAGACCTTTTGGATTGAGTATTCCGCGCTGCTGCTCGCGGCGTTCTTGGTCGCGATGTTGGTTGCGCGCGCAGGTGCTTTAGCGGCCGCATTGGCGGCGGTGCCAATGGGCTGGCAGATTGCAGAATGGCTGAGGAAAATCCGTGAAATGAAGCGGCCATTGCAGCGCGTCTTGGCGATGATTGCGCTGGTTGCCGTGCTTGCTCCTGCCATGCCGGTGAAGGCCGTCCAGGGCCTGCTTCCCGCCCAGAATTCGGCCAATCTGCAGATTTCTGCGAAGGCCTCCGCCTGCAATATTGCGGAAAGTGCCAAGCTACTTGCCAACCTTCCCAAGGGCGAAATTTTCGCGCCGCTGGATATATCACCGCGCCTGCTGTTGGAGACACATCACAGCGTTGTCGCCACCGGTCATCACCGCGGCGAGAAGAGTATGTTGTTCGTAATTGAAACGCTGACCAGCCCTGCTGATAAAGCGAAAAAGGCATTGCAACAGCGCGGATCAAATTACATCGCGCTGTGCCCAGACCTTAGCGAAGTGGCCATGTACGCCAATTCCAGTCCTGATGGATTGGCCGCAAACTTGATTTCAGGCGAGGCTCCGAAATGGCTCGAGCCGATTGCGCTAGAGGGTCAAAACGGTCTCAAAGCATGGCTCATTTTGCCTGCAAAATAGGCGTGTGATCTGAGGTCATTACCCTGTGATCTCGGCTTTGGCCCCGTTTGGCCCCGTTTGGCCTTGTCTGGCCTCACCATGTCTTGAGCCGATTTAGGCAGGTTTAAAGTCCATCGCGACGCCATTGATGCAGTGGCGTTTGCCGGTTGGCTTTGGCCCATCGCTGAAGATATGGCCCAAATGCCCACCGCAATTAGCACAATGCACTTCGGTGCGCGGATAGCCTATCTTATAATCGGTTGTGGTCGCCACTGCGCTTTTGTCGACCGCAGCATAAAAACTCGGCCAGCCCGACTTGCTGTCGAATTTTGTAAGCGAGGAATAGAGCTGATTGCCGCATCCCGCACAAACAAATGTGCCGCGCCGCTTTTCATTGTCCAATGGAGAGGAAAAGGGACGCTCTGTCGCTGCCTCGCGCAAAACGCGATATTCCGCCGCTGTCAATTTCTTGCGCCATTGCGCATTGGTCAGCTTAACCGGAAAATTCTTCGCCTGTGCTTGCGATACGCCGCATGCCGCCAAAACGGGCAGGGCGGCAGACACGGCAAATCCTGCCAGAATATGGCGGCGTGATGTGTTGCATTTGGACATTGTTATTCCTCCGGCTTGTGCGCAATTCTTACCTACAGGTTCGCAGCAAACCACCAAAAGGTTTCAATTGGGCTCAAACCCGCTTTTCTAATAGTCGGTGACTTCAACCTCAAGCGTGCGGAAGCCTTCGACGAAGTTTGCACGCACTCGCTCAACTGCGCCTGCGACATGCACGCGCATGCGTTTTGCATGCAATTCTTCGAGCAATATCCGCAATTGCAGCTCGGCCAAACGCGCACCGACACAGCGGTGGATACCATAACCAAAGGCCAGATGGCGGCGCGCATTGTCGCGGGTAATGTCGAGCTTGGTCGCGTTTTCAAACACGGTTTCATCGCGGTTGGCTGAGTTATACCAAAGCACCACTTTATCGCCTGCCTTGATCGTCTGGCCGAACACTTCGGTATCCTCGGTGCAGGTCCGGCGCATATGTTTCAGCGGCGTTTGATATCGGATGCATTCTTGCACAGCATTTGGGATCAGATCCGGTTGTTCCTCGAACAATTTGCGCTGATCGGGGAATTTATCCATGGCATGAATGATGCCCGACATCGTGTTGCGGGTGGTGTCATTGCCGCCAACAATTAGCAGCACCAAATTGCCCATAAATTCCTGCGGGCTCATCTGGTTCATGGCGGGGGAATGGATCATCATGGAGATGAGGTCGAGGCCGGCTTCTTCGCCTGATTTCTTGGCCCAAAGTTCCTGGAAATATTGCGCCATTTCCATTTGGATATTGCGGCGCACTTCTTCCATGCTTTTACCTGCCAACATCAGTTCTGTATCGCCCGACCAATCGGACCAGAATGTCAGCAAATCGCGGTCTTCCCATGGGAAATCAAACAGCAATGCTAGCATGCCTGTGGTCAGCGGAATGGAAACTTCATCCACCCAGTTGAATGTCTTGCCGCGCGGCAATCCGTCCAAACATTCAGCTGTGCGCTGGCGGATTTGATCCTCCATCCTCTTCATTTCAGCAGGCTTAAACGCAGGTGCCACTGTGCGGCGTTGGCCAGTGTGCTTGGGCCGGTCCATCGCGATGAACATCGGCAATTCGAAACGCTGTTCGCCCTCGTTGAATTCCTCATCATCCATGCGTTCAAGGATGGTGATGCCGCCATGTTCCCAGCTGGACGAGAACACTTCTGGCAAAGCCTCTATATGCTGGATCGCCTTATGGTCGACGATGCTCCAATAGGGGCCAAACGGGCTTTCCGGGATGTAATGCAATGGGCCAGCTTCGCGCATCTCGGCAAAGATCGGCTCCCATGTGTTGTCGGCATAAATATCACTGCGGCTGGTGTCCCATTTGTGCGGATGGGAAGGCAGATCATCAGGGTGAGCAGCAAAATGCGCTTTCAATGCGTCATGCGCTTTTGGTGAGCGCGTCCATTGTTTTTGCTGTGGTTTGTCTTCAGCCAGCGTCGCCATATCTCTCTCCATTGGTGGCGACTCCTTGCAAGGGCCGCTCTTGGCCATGCATCCTGACCGTATTGACATGAATGTCAATATTAAGTTTCGATACCGAACCTAATGTTATGCTGGTTTGCGCTTGAGCAGTCGCTGCCAAACGGGGCGCTTGTTCGCAGCCCCTCCAGAACCAGATTTCATTACCCGGCTGCGGAACAGTTTCGCGCCAAAGCGAATGAAGATCAGCACCCAAATCGCTTGATAAACAAACGCTGCCAGATGGGGCCACAAAAGCTCGCTTTGTGCAGCGCGCGCCGTCATCGCGAAGGGCGAGCTGAGCGGGAAAGCGATTGTGGCCAGCTCCACCCAAATGCTCGCGCCCACCAATGCAAAGCTGGCGAAGATGAAGATGAACAATTGCATCATGGTGACGGGCATCGATAGGGTTTGCACCTCGCGCACGGTGCTGGCCAGCGCGCCAATCGTCAGGAAGATCGAGCCGATTAGCAGATAGCCCATGGAGAAATTGACCACGAACAGGAATGCAAACAAGGGCCAGCCAACGCCGGGTTCAGGCATATTGTCGACGACTGCGCGGTAGCCGCCAACATCACCGCCCAAATAATAAAACACTCCAGCAAGGCTGAACCATACTGCGATCCCGACCAGAGATATGGCCAGCATGGCGAATAATTTGCCAAGGAACACAGCGTCCATCGGCAACGCTGCCGCAAGGATTTCGATGATCTTATTCGCTTTTTCTTCAACCAGATTGGACAGAACCATACCTGCCAGCATCATCATCAACATAAAGAGAACTGTCATGGAAATTTGCGCTGTATCCTTGCGCTGATCCTTGGTCTTGAGGCCGCTTGTCTCGATTTCCTCTGTTACGAGATCGGGATAAGCCACGTTGCCGCCAGACTGTGTCAGGGCCAATTGCATCGCGATCAGGCCTTGCCATGCGCGCAGCCGATCTGGCGTTGCGGTCAGGATGGGGGCTTTTAACGTGCCGGTCAGCACCGCGCCATATTTGCCGCTGGTGTCTTTGAGCACGGCTGCGGGATCGGCAGGGCCGCCATCGCTGGCCACAGGCAATCGTTTAATTTGGGGCACGGATCTGTCGCCCAGTTGCTCCGCCATTTTTTCGCGCGCACGCTCCAATCGGATCGTGTCATTTTCTTCCATTTGTACAGCGATTGCAGGCTGCACTTTGGTTTCCGCTTGAACTGAGCCAAGGCCTACAGCGATGCCCATAACAATCGCGGGGAATAATGGTCCCAGCAGAAAGAACAGAAAGCTGCGAGAGAAAAGAATCGCGGTGAAATCACGCCGTGCCACGACATAGGCGGCTTGCAGCATGGTGAGGCGGGCTGTTTGTGACGTATCAATCATTGCTCAGCTCCCGCTTCTTCGCCCATTTCCGCCGCGGCTGCCTCGCCAGCAATATGCACAAACGCATCGTGCAATCCGGCGCGTTCGATGGAGAGTGAGAGAATGCCAGCCTCGCCTTCGATTAACTGGCGCAGCAATGGCTCAACACCGCCATCAGGCAGGTCGAACATGAAGTAATCGCCCTCGCGCCGGGCATCTTTTGGTAGAGCATTGGTCCAAGCGCCTTCGCGCGCCCGTGTTTCCAAGCGCACTTGTGCTGGAATGCGGTCGCGCGCGGCCTCGACACTGCCGGCATAGGGGACTTTGCCCCCTGCAATGATCGCCACGCCTTCACAAAGCCGCTCGGCATGATGGATGACATGGGTGGAGAAAATGACCGTGGTGCCATCTTCTGCCAGCGCGCGGATCATGCGCTCCAACTTGCCTTGGTTGATCGCATCAAGACCAGAAAATGGCTCGTCCAAAACCACCAATTTGGGGCGGTGGATCAGCGTGCCAAGCAATTGGACTGTCTGCGCCATCCCCTTGGAAAGTTGGCGGATTTGACGGTCAGCAGCATGAGACAGCCCGTGCGCCTCCAGCAATTCCAGCCCGCGCTTCTTGCCCTCTTCTAGCGTCAACCCGCGCAATGCGCCCATAAAGGCCACCGCTTCGATTGCTTTCATACTTGGGTAAAGCCCGCGTTCTTCTGGCAAATATCCGATCAGCCGCGCAATATCATGCGGGCGGTCATGGCCAAACACGCGCCGAACGCCTTCGTCAGGATCAATAATGCCGAGCAGCATCCGCAAGGTTGTAGTTTTGCCCGCACCATTGGGGCCAAGCACGCCGTAAATCGCGCCTTCAGGCACGGACAGGTCGACATTGTGCACCGCGATGGTGTCGTCGAACCGTTTGACCAATCCGCGCGCTTCAATGGCTAGGGGGCGCGTGTCGCCTGCCCCCGCTACCGTGATTTCCGATTTGCCCGAGGCTGTGTGTTCGCTTACCGCAATATCCATGGCTGCGGGGGTTAACCCTGATCGCTAAACAGGAGCAACCCCAAGCGTGGTTAACGATAGTGCAATCATTACCCTGCGCGAAGAGTTG
>JALZVZ010000234.1 GCA_023299945.1 Altererythrobacter sp.
TGTTTTAATTCACCTTCTGGTTCGCCTTCTGCATTACGGATCGCGCGCGCAAAAACCACCGTACCAACCGGCTTTAAATCAGTGCCGCCGCCTGGGCCAGCAACGCCGCTAATAGCGACTGCTACGTCCGCATTAGAATTATCGAGCGCACCTTTTGCCATGGCCCAGACGCAGGCGATGGAGACAGCGCCGAAAGTTTCGATAATGTCGCTGGCAACGCCCAGGCTCTCCATCTTTGCATCGTTGGAATAGGTCACAAAGCCGCGGTCTAGCACGGCAGAGGAGCCGGCAATCTCGGTTACGGCTGCCGCGACCAATCCACCGGTGCAGCTTTCGGCAAGCGCGACAGTGCGGCCAGCTTCGACATTTTCAGCAACAACGCGCTGCGCCAGTGCGATGATATCGATGGGCAGAAGTCCTCCGGATTTACGAGCGCTCATTCATCACCGCGATAGGGGCAAAGTGTCGGATTTTTGACATCCGCCATATCCATCAAAAATGCGACCAAATCGCCGACATTGTCCTCGGGTAAAGGTGCGATCAGGGCGATGCCGCGCTCAATCTTGCTGCAATCCTTCACTTTGATTTCCTTGCCAACCATGGTGACGAGCACGGCATCGACGAATGGACGCAGCGCGCTTTCGGGCAGGCTACTGATCATCTCGCCCATCCCATCAGGTCCTTTACCTTTTTCGCTAAAAGCTTTCAGCAGACGCAAAGTGGCGGGCCAATTGGCGTCTTGCTTTGCGCGGTAAGGAGCAAGAAATTCCGTGCTTTTTGTCGCCATAAATCCGGTGGCCGACAATTCGCTGCTGCATTTTTCGCTAAAGGCATCGGCGAGCAATGGCATTGCGTAAACGGTTGCGCCTGACAGATCCGCCTGTTCAACGCATTCCTGCGCCATGGCCATTTGCGGCTGTGCCAAAGCAAGCATGGCCAGTGTTGCAGCGGTGCTTTTGGCGATCCAATTCTTAGTCATTGTGGTTCCTCTTGCATAAGTAATACGGCGGCTTGGGCGGCGATCCCTTCGCCGCGCCCAGTGAAGCCCAATTTTTCGGTTGTTGTTGCTTTGATGCTAATTTGGTCGATGTGCACATCCATAATTTCAGCCAGCCGGGTCCGCATAGCATCGCGGTGCGGGCCGATCTTGGGTGCCTCGCAGATAATCGTGAGGTCCAAATTGCCAAGGCGGTAGCCTTTTTCGCGCATCAATTTGCAGGCATGCTCCACAAACATCGGCGATGCAGCGCCTTTCCATTGCGGATCAGAAGGCGGAAAATGCGTGCCGATATCGCCGTCTCCCAATGCGCCCAAAATGGAATCGACGACTGCATGCAAAGCGACATCTGCATCGCTATGCCCGGCAAGACCCATGTCGTGTTCCAATTTAACTCCGCACAGCCATAGCTCCTCGCCGCTGGCTAGAGCGTGAACGTCATATCCTTGGCCAATACGCATGTTTGCTCCTTGGGCATTTAGGTCCGAGGCGAAAGTCACTTTTTTGAGCGTTTCATCGCCGTCTACCAATGCGACTGTGCCGCCATTGGCTCGCAAGACTTGGGCATCGTCGCCGGCATTTGGTTCGCCATCCCATGCGCGGTGGGCGTCCAAGATAGCGCTGAAACGAAATGCTTGAGGGGTTTGGACACGGCGCAGTGTTTCGCGCTCCGCAGTGCCTGTCATCACGCCGTCTTTCGCGACTGCTAGACTATCGACGACGGGTAGGGTGGGAATCGCACCGGGATTGCCCACAAGCGCCTCCCGCAAGCGTTGTGTCACGTCACTTGGAAGAAAGGGCCGGGCAGCGTCATGGATGAGCACATATTCGGGCGCGTCTTGCGAAAGCATTTCCAAAGCATTCCGAACAGACGCCTGCCGAGTTGTTCCGCCGGTTATCAGTTGGACATTCTTAATTCCATCCAATGCGCGGCGAGCTAATTCCTCACCGCCTTCGGGGATCGCAACCACAATATCAGCCGCGCCATGCGCCTGTAATCGCTCAACTGAATGGCGCACCAATGGCTTGCCGCGCAGCATTCGAAATTGCTTGGGGACCTCGCCGCCTACGCGCAGGCCTTTACCGGCCGCAACGATCACGGCAGCAAAAGGAGTGGAGGGCGCAACATGGGAAACCATTCAGCCCCGCGCTTAAAGTCTGGACGGCTCTTGCGCAATCCACTAAGCGCTGCACAAATTTTGGGCACTGCTATTGTTATGACCACGTTACCAATTCCTCCTGCGCTAAAACCGATCCAAATCGGCAATATCGAAGTTGCGTGTCCGGTGCTGCTTGCGCCGATGACAGGCGTGACCGACATGCCGTTCCGCACGCTTGTGCGGCGCTATGGTTCGGGCCTCAATGTAACCGAGATGATCGCCAGTCAGGCTGCTATTCGAGAAACGCGCCAATCCATTCAAAAGGCAGCGTGGGATGCAATCGAAGAACCTGTTTCCATGCAATTGGTGGGCTGCGACCCCGTCAGCATGGGCGAGGCCGCCAAGCTGAATGAGGCCCGCGGCGCAGCGATCATCGACATCAACTTTGGCTGTCCGGTGCGCAAAGTCACAAATGGTATGGCGGGCAGCGCGTTGATGCGTGAGGTCCCGCTGGCGACAGAATTGATGCGCGCCACCATCAAAGCGGTGGATGTGCCGGTCACGGTAAAGATGCGGATGGGTTGGGATCATGACAGCTTAAACGCGCCAGAGCTTGCCCATATTGCCGAGGATCTCGGCGTGAAGATGATCACCGTGCATGGCCGCACTCGCAACCAGATGTACAAGGGCAATGCGGATTGGTCCTTCATCACCAAGGTCAAAGAGGCGGTGAATATTCCCGTCATCGTCAATGGCGATATTTGCGGGATTGATGATGCGGCGCGGGCCTTGGAGCAATCGGGCGCAGACGGTTTAATGATCGGGCGCGGTGCATACGGAAAGCCGTGGATGCTGGGCCAGATCATGCATTGGTGGCAAACCGGCGAGATGCGCGAGACGCCCAGTTTTGATGAACAATATGCCGTGCTGGTAGAGCATTACAGGGGCATGCTGGAACATTACGGCAGCGAGGTTGGCAGCAAAGTCGCACGCAAACATATTGGTTGGTACACCAAGGGCATGCATGGATCTGCTGAGTTCCGCAACAAAGCCAATTTCATCGATGATCCTGAGCAAGTGCTTGGCGAGATTGAGCGCTTTTACACACCATTCTTGCGCCGCCGTGCGGCTGCTTGAGCAACAGTAGTGTCCGCAGTCATCTACAAACCTGAGGCTTCCGCTCAAATTGGCGGTCTGATCTTCGCGATGATTTTGATAGACGCTGAAAACCATATTGCGGAAAGCAATCATGCGGCAGAAAATATGTTGGGGCGCAGTTCTAAGCGGCTGCTTGGCATTTCGGTCACTGATGCGGTGAAGCTGTCTGATGACCGCGTGACCGAGCGTTTGTCAGAGACGGAAGCGGCGCTTGTCGCGCGCGATGTTGGCCTGATGGCCAATGGGCAAGAACGTCGCGTGAACCTAACTCTATCGCCATTGTCTGGTCACCCTGGCTGGCGCGTGCTGACATTGTCTGATGCGGGACGCGATGATGCGAACAACGGCAGCGCCGGGAAAACCGCATCGCTGGGCGCACCGTCTATCTTGGCCCATGAGATTAAGAACCCACTGGCGGCCATTCGCGGAGCGGCCCAATTGGCCGAACGCAAACTGCCAGATGCAAGCAAGTCGCTCGCCAAGATGATACAAGGAGAAGTCGACCGGATTGCTCGGTTGATCGACCGTATGCAAAGGCTTGGCAGCACAACGCCTGAACCATCTGAATCGGTCAATTTGCACGAGGCAATCCGCGCAGCAATTGGCACTGTGCGCGCAGCGAATGCCGCCTCAATTGTTATCGTCGAAGAGTTTGATCCATCAATCCCGCCGGTCATGGTCAACCGCGATGCGTTGGAGCAGGTTTTCATCAATTTAATCTCCAATGCACGGGATGCCGCAGCCGATATGCAGGGCGCTAAAGTCTGGGTGCGAACGCGCTTTGTCAGCGGGCTGGCGTTTAGCGCGATGCGTTTTGGCAAGCCGGTGAAATTGCCGATAGAAGTGACGGTCAGCGACAATGGCACCGGCGTACCGCCTGAATTGCGCGATCATCTGTTTGAGCCATTTGTGACATCCAAAAAATCGGGGCAGGGGCTGGGCCTTGCACTGGTTCGCAAACTGCTTGCCGATATGGGCGGGCGGATCGGGCATGAGCGCGATATGCGCGAAGACCGCACCCATTTCCGTATTCATCTTCCCATTGCTGCAAAGGTATCTGCCAAATGAGCCGCCTTGTTCTATTGGTTGAAGATGACGCAGCCATTGCAACCGTCATTACCGCTGCATTGGAAGATGACGGCTTTACGATCCATCACTGCGATTCAATCGCGGGGCGCGACAGATTGCTTGGCGAAAACAGCTACCTAGTGATGTTGACCGATGTGATGCTGACCGATGGCGATGGGATTGAGGCTCTGCCGCGCATGCGGGCGAAATATCCCGAATTGCCGATCATTGTTCTGTCTGCGCAAAACACGCTGGATACAGCCGTACGGGCAAGCGAAAACCAAGCGTTTGAGTATTTTCCCAAGCCGTTTGATCTGGATGAATTGGTGCGCGCCGTTGTGCAGGGGGCGGGGCAGCAATTGGAAGTCAAAGACGCGCCGGCCCTTATGGATGACGGCATGCCTTTGGTCGGGCGCAGTCAGGCAATGCAGGGCGTCTACCGCATGATCGCCCGCGTACTTCGCAATGATTTGACCGTGCTGATTACGGGCGAATCCGGCACGGGCAAGGAATTGGTTGCGGAGGCTATCCATCAATTGGGCGCGCGCAAATCCGGGCCCTTTGTCGCCGTGAACGCCGCCGCCATTCCGCATGATTTGATCGAGAGCGAATTGTTCGGTCATGAGAAAGGCGCGTTTACTGGCGCGATTGGCCAAGTGATCGGCAAATTTGAGCAGGCCAATGGTGGGACTTTGTTCTTGGATGAGATTGGCGACATGCCGGCGGACGCTCAAACGCGGCTATTGCGCGCGCTGCAATCTGGCCGGATCAGGCGGGTTGGCGGCCGGCAAGAAATTGCCGTTGATGTGCGCATTGTGGCGGCGACCAACCGCGCGCTTATGCCAATGATTGCAGACGGTTTGTTCCGCGAGGATTTGTTCTATCGCCTCAACGTGGTGCCGATCGAACTGCCACCTTTGCGCGAACGGGTAGAGGATGTCGAAGTGCTGACCCAGCATTTCTTAGCTCAGGCCGCCGATGATGATTTGCCGCGTAGGCAATTGACCCGCGATGCTTTTAAGGAATTAGAAAGCCGTGAGTGGCGCGGTAATGTGCGCGAATTGCGCAATGTTGTTTATCGGCTTGCATTGATGGCGCGCGATGACACTGTGGATGCCGCTGCTGTGCTCGACATTATTGGCAGGGATCACGCCCAATCTGAGGATGTTGCAGAGGGCACTATGAGCAAGGCGGTGAACCAATGGCTCGACAATAATCGCCCTGCCCATGGGGCCGTTTATCACAGCGCTTTGGCGGCGTTTGAAAAGCCCCTGATCGAATACGCTTTGGAGCAAACCGGCGGAAATCAACTGCGTGCCGCGCAGCTTCTAGGGATCAACCGCAATACTCTGCGCAAGCGTTTGGGTGAGCTGGATTTAAACGCTGAGAATTTCAATCGGGCGTTATGACGTAAAAATGACACAAAAAACTTGCTTTCCCGCCACACCTGTGTGGTAAACAAGTCACGATGGCGACAAATTCACCCCCTTTGAGCCGAAGATCACCGCGATGGTGGCGCCGGTTTATGGTCGCATCGCGCCATGCGAATGTTTTTCTTTGGTTAGAGATCGCTGCGGTGTCCGTATTTTTGCTCGGGGTTTGGGCGACTTGGTTCGCTTTTACCAATGCTCCCGATGATGGGCGATTGCTACCGACACCGCAGGTCGCGGTTCTCTTGATGGCAACATTGCTGCCGGCGATGGCCATTCTGGTTTTGCTGGGAAGGCGGTTTGCCTTGCGGCGGGCTGCGGGAAGCACGGCGCGATTGCATGTTAAGCTGGTGTTTTTCTTCTCGCTGGTTGCGGCTGTTCCGACATTGTTGGTCGCAGGGTTTGCTGCTGTGCTGTTCCAGTCAGGCGTCGATTTTTGGTTCTCTGATAATTCGCGCGGATTGATGGAAAACGCCAATCAGCTTGCAGAGGATTATTACGATGAAAATCAACGCAAGGTTGGTGAAGAGACTCTGACGATGGCGGGCGATGTGCGCTATTATCTTGGCGGAGTGGACGCCATTTCTGCCGAGGAATTGGCAGGCGGAAAGTTCACCGAATTTGTGGCTTATCAATTGCAGGGGCGTGACCTTAATGAAGCAGTGATCTTGCAGAAGGTTGAGGCCAATCAATTGCGTGTGGCCGCATCCTATGATTTGACAAAAGGGCATGATCCACTTGCCATAGCAGCGCCGTCTTTGGAGGCATTTGCGCAAGGTGAAAGCGTCTTTATCGTTGCTAGACCGACCCGGATTGAAGCGATCGCGCCGATTGATGTGGACAGTGGGATCTACCTTTATAGCGCCCGAAATTCAGAAGCCGCCTCGTTTCGTTCGTGGCAAAATGCGAAGTCAGTTTCGGCTGCCTATGACGATTTGACCTCGCGGGCCAGGGCGCTGCAATTGCGGTTTAACCTCGCATTGTTTGTAGTCAGTCTTGCGCTTGTTGGCTTGGCTGTCTGGTTCGCATTGCGCTTCTCTGACAGACAGGTGGAGCCATTAACCGATCTCGTCAGCGCCGCGCGCAAAGTGGGTTCGGGCAATTTCGCGATGCGCGTAGAAGGACGCACAGGAGCAGATGAGATTGGCATGCTCAACCGCGCCTTTAACCGGATGACATCCCAGCTTGAACGCCAGACCGATGATCTGGTTTCAGCCAATAAGCAGCTGGATGATCGCCGTACCTTTATGGAAGCCGTACTGGAATCGGTCACTGCAGGGATAGTCTCGCTGGATGATCAAGGGCGGGTATTGCTTATGAACCCGACCGCACAGAAATTGCTGCTGGAGCAGGATGTCTCGACATTGGTTGGCATACCGATTGCTGATCTTGCCCCTGACCTCGCCGCGATGATTGAGGCAAAGCTGACCAGCGGCGTTGTTACTCATTCAACCGCTGGCGAGTTGCTAACCTTGGCGGTAAAAATCGCACCAGAACGCGGCGGGCACGTTATCACATTTGAAGATATTACCCGCCAATTGCTGGATCAAAGGCAGGCGGCATGGTCTGATGTGGCGCGCCGGATTGCGCATGAGATTAAGAACCCGCTTACGCCCATTCAATTGGCAACTGAACGTCTAAAGCGCCGCTACCGCAAGCAGATCGACAGCGACGGTGAATTGTTCGATGAGCTGACCAGCACGATCGTTCGTCAAGTTGGCGCTTTGCGCAATATGGTCGATGAATTCTCAAGCTTTGCGCGCCTGCCAAAGCCCAATTTCCGCCAAGAGGATGCGGTGGATTTGGTGCGCCAAGCTGTGTTCCTGCAAGAGGTCGCGCACCCATCTTTGAACTTCAACCTATCGCACAAAGATGTTGAGGCCAGCATGCTGAGCTGTGACCGGCATCAACTTGGTCAGGCCATGACAAACCTGCTGAAAAATGCGGTGGAGGCGGTGGAAGAAAAAGCCTTGAGTGCAGAGCCAGATTTTCGCGGCTCAATTGCCATCACAATGACTTCGGGCGACGAAGCTTTGACAATTGCGGTTGAGGATAATGGTGTCGGCCTGCCGCAAGAGCGCGAGCGGATCATCGAACCTTACATGACAACGCGGGAGGCGGGCACGGGGCTCGGCCTCGCGATTGTCAACAAAATCGTTGATGAGCATGGCGGCGATATGACATTCTCGTCTGGCCAAGATGGCGGCACCAAGGTTGTGATGCGGTTCTCGCGGGAGCCATTATCTGGCGAAGCTCCTGTGCAAAAGGATGCTGCCGAATGACGCATTTCAACATTTACATTCCCTCGAATTTTAAGATTAGGAGGTGCCGCTAATGGCACTCGATATACTTGTAGTCGATGATGAGCGGGATATCCGCGAGCTTGTTTCCGGCGTCCTCAGTGATGAAGGATATGAATGCCGCACGGCCGCAAACAGCACTGATGCGCTTGCTGCGATTGATGAGCGGCGACCCAGCCTGGTTTTGCTGGATGTATGGCTGCACGGCAGCGAGCTCGATGGGCTCGAAGTGCTTGATGCAATTAAGACCCGCGAGCCATTACTTCCCGTGATTATCTTCTCTGGTCATGGCAATATTGATACCGCTGTAGCCGCCGTCAGCCGCGGCGCGATGGATTTTATCGAAAAGCCTTTTGAGGCAGAGCGTCTGTTGATGCTGGTGGAGCGCGCCACGGAAACAGAACGCTTGCGCCGTGAAAACTCGCGCCTTCGCGAAGGGTTTTCCAGTGGCGAAGAGTTTACCGGCAATTCGGCGCCCATCAATGCCGTTCGCGCCACTTTGAAACGCGTTGCCAGCACGGGAAGCCGCGTATTAATTTCCGGTCCAGCGGGCGCAGGTAAAGAAGTTGCCGCCCGGCTGCTGCACGCATGGAGCACGCGGGCTGACCATGCATTTGTTATCGTCAATTCTGCGCGGATTACACCCGAACGTTTTGAAAAAGAATTGTTCGGCGAGGAGGCAGACGGCAAATTGATCCGGCCTGGCCTGTTAGAATTGGCAGACGGGGGCACTCTCTATCTCGATGAGGTCGCCGACATGCCGCTTTCCACACAGGCACGGATCCTGCGCGTTTTGACAGAACAGAGCTTTGTTAGGGCAGGAGGTATGCGCCAGGTTGGCGTCGATGTTCGGGTGGTTTCCTCAACTTCCCGCGATCTGGCCGTTGAGATGGAAGAAAAACGGTTTCGCGAAGATTTGTTCTACCGCCTCAATGTGGTGCCTGTCGCCATTCCTTCGCTGGCTGAACGGCGCGACGATATTCCGGCGCTGACAGAGCATTTCTTTACGCGCTATTCCTCCGATCAAGGAATCAAACCGCCGACGCTTTCAGACGAGGCGATGGCGGCATTGCAGGCCTATGATTGGCCAGGCAATGTACGCCAATTGCGCAATGTTGTGGAGCGTACGATCATCATGACGCCGCGTGAGCAATTGGAAGAAGTCGAGCCTGATATGCTTCCCAGCGAAATTACTGGCGGGAAACTAACCTCAGCAGGTTCCGGTTTTGCGGCCATGATGGGCGTGCCTTTGCGCGAGGCGCGTGAAAGTTTTGAGCGCGAATATCTCAGCATTCAGATCCGGCGATTTTCTGGAAATATCTCCAAAACCGCGACCTTTATCGGAATGGAGCGCTCTGCATTGCACCGCAAACTCAAATTGCTTGGCATGACGGAACGGCGCGAAACGCAAAACGAGCAATAGTTTCCGCAGCTTGGCTGTGAAGTGCATGACTAAAATATTTTCGAATTGCGCTCCGTGCTGTTTGCCGTCATTATCCCATCACTAAATCGGTTTGATCAATTTGCGTTGGTCAAAACCAGATCGCGGAAATGCTTTCATTCCCGCCAATAATAGGAGACACTCAATGTCCACTGGACGCACGTTGTCAGCTCGTCCGCGCGCAATATCTGATGCAGAACCTGAATCCGCAGCGCATGACGAATCCAGCGATCATATCGCTCAAAATCATACATCTTTGACCAGCGAAGAATCGCGTCAGGCCAATTTGCAGGACGCGTTTCTGAACCTTTTGCGTAAGAATAAAACGTCGGTCACGATCTTTCTTGTGAAGGGCGTAAAGCTGCAAGGGATTGTGACATGGTTTGATAATTTTTCGATTTTGCTGCGCCGTGATGGCCAATCGCAATTGGTTTACAAGCACGCGATCTCGACCATTATGCCCGGTGTTCCTGTTGATGATCAGCAGTTCGTTAGCCAAGGTAGCAATAAGAAACAGCGCCTGCTTCAGGATGTATTCTTGTCGCGCGTCAGCGATGCCGACGTGCAAGTGACGATGTTCCTAGTGAACGGCGTAATGTTGCAGGGCCGGATTGCGGCCTATGATTTGTTCTGCATGTTGCTGGAGCGTGATGGCTTTGTCCAACTGGCATATAAACATGCCGTCTCCACCATCCAGCCCGCATCCGCTGTCGATCTCAGCGATGATTGGGAACAAGGCGACGAAGACTGAGCTTTGATGATGATCTGTTAGGTGAGGTAACGCGCGGCGCGCGGGCGCTTGTATTGTGCCCAAATGTCCACCGAGTCTCCTATGACCTTGATGCTGAAGACCGCTTGGCTGAGGCATGCGGACTTGCGCTTGCGATTGGCGTGGAGATCGCATTGTCACGCGTTGTGCCTGTGCGCCAAGTAAAGCCAGGCACATTGTTTGGTTCAGGCCAAGTGGATGAAATCGCTGTCCAATGCGAACAATATGAGGCGGAATTGGTGGTTGTGGATGGCGCGCTTAGCCCCATTCAGCAGCGCAATTTGGAAACCGTACTCAAGCGCAAAGTGATTGACCGCACCGGCCTAATCCTCGAAATTTTCGGCGAAAGAGCCGCCACGGCCGAAGGGCGTCTGCAGGTTGAACTTGCCCATCTGGATTATCAGCAAAGCCGTCTGGTGCGTAGCTGGACCCACCTAGAGCGTCAGCGCGGCGGGTTTGGCTTTTTGGGCGGGCCGGGCGAGACGCAGATTGAGGCCGATAGGCGGATGATCCGCCAGCGCATGGGGCGTTTGCGGCGCGAGCTGGAACAAGTGCGCAAAACACGCAGTCTCCACCGCGATCGGCGGGGTAGGGCGCCTTGGCCAGTGGTTGCACTTGTCGGCTATACCAATGCCGGTAAATCTACGCTTTTCAACCGGTTAACGGGTGCAGAGGTGATGGCAGAGGATCTTCTATTTGCCACGCTTGACCCGACCATGCGCGCCATCGCATTGCCTGCGATTGAGAAAGTGATCTTGTCCGACACGGTTGGATTTATCTCTGATTTGCCCACCCAATTGGTCGCGGCTTTCCGCGCAACATTGGAAGAAGTGACGAGCGCCGATATCATTTTACATGTGCGCGATATGTCGAACTCAGCCAATTTGGCGCAAAAAAAGCAGGTCTTGGAAGTTCTGAGCGATCTGGGTGTTTCTGCCGCTGGTGAAGGGGAGGAGGGCGATGAAGCTGGCAATATGATCCCCATCCTCGAAGTGTGGAACAAGCTCGATTTAATCGATCAAGCGAGCGCGGATGAATTGCGCCAAGTCGCGGCTGAACAAGATGATCTAATGATGGTCTCGGCCTTGACCGGGGAAGGGGTGCTGGACCTTCTTAAGACGGTTGAAAGCAAACTTACCCGCGCGGCGGTGACAGTTGAGCTGCATGTTCCGTCTGGCGATGGAAAACGGCTCGCATGGCTTCATGCGCATGGCGATGTGTTGATAAATGAGGAAGCGGAGGCGTCGGCAGAAGGTCAGCCGATGCGCAGCGTAACCGTCCGGCTCAACCCCAAGGAATTGGGTCAGTTTGAGACCTTATGATCGCTCTTGGCGCTTTGCTTCTTGCCAAAGGGCTTCTTGCTGATCGAGGGTGAGGTCAGCGAATTCACCACCGGCCAAAGCCTCCATGGAACGAAAACGCTTTTGAAATTTGGCATTGGCAGCGCGCAGTGCATCCTCTGCAGCAATGCCGTGGGCCCGCACAAAATTCACAGCTGCAAATAACAGATCACCGGCTTCTTCAATTTGATTTTCAGGCGAGGTTGCTGTCTCAAGCTCTTTAATTTCCTCGTGAATTTTTGCTTTTGACCCACTTGGATCAGGCCAATCGAAACCTGTTCGGGCCGCACGTTTTTGTAGTTTTTGTGCGCGCATCAAGGCTGGCAATGCCTTTGCGACACCGTCCATCGCGCTTGTTGCGCCTTTTTCTTTGCGTTCTTCAGCCTTTAACGCCTCCCAGCGTTCTTCCTTCATCCCGCCGGGCATGTCTTCATCGCCAAAAATGTGCGGATGGCGCGCTTCCAATTTGTCGCTAATCGTTTTGGCAACGTCGGAAAAGTTGAATGCGCCAGATTCTTCAGCGATCCGCGCTTGGAATACGGTTTGGAACAAAAGATCACCCAGTTCGCCGCGCAGTTCATCGGCATCGCCGGTTTCTACAGCGTCTGCTACTTCATAGGCTTCTTCGAGTGTGTGCGGGACGATGCTTGCATGGGTTTGGGCTTTGTCCCATTCGCATCCTTTGACTGGATCGCGCAGGATTTCCATGATTGCAAGGAGGCGATTGATCTGTTGTGTCACGGTCAAGCCTTTAGAGTGATAATATATATTATGTTAAATGATAGGCAAATGTGAGAGGGTGCGCTCTTACGCCTCACGGCCCTACCCATGTGAACAGCACGAAGACAAAGGCGAAGATCGCAACCCAGCCTAGCGCCATGGTAATGCCTTTCTTCCAGCTCAGCTTAAAGGACGCAAAGGCGCCGGCCATAAGAATAAGCCAACCAATTAGCGCAATGAGCTGAACGGTGGTTCCCTCGGTCATGCCGTCATCTCCAACCCATCATAGCCCACGGTAACAAAATCCGGTGTTTCATCACAGAGGCTGCGGTAATCCATCGACTTGTCCAAATGGCTTAACACAAGTTTCCCAGCGCCGCATTTCTCGGCCAATTCCATGGCCAAGGCCAAATTTGCATGCGTTGGATGTGGATCACGGCGCAGACAATCGCTGACCAAGATATCAACGCCATCAAACGTTTCGACCATTTCATCAGTTATTGCAGAATAATCAGTGGCATAAACGATTGTCTTGCCATCAGACTCAAAGCGGTAGCCGGTTGTTTCTGAGGGCCCATGCGGCATTTGGCACCATTCCACACCAAACTGCGCAAACATCCGCAAGCGGTCCAATTCTTCTAGCTCAACAATCGTATGATAGCCGTGCTGGCCTGCAAAAACATAGCCAAATCTCTGCCTCAGACGGTAGGCTGTATCGCGGCCTGCAAAGCCAGGAATCGGCCCCCCGCGGCCATATCTCAGCGCTCGCAAATCATCGATCCCGTGGCAGTGATCCGCGTGGTCATGCGTCCAAAACACACCGTCCAAATGGTCAATATTATTTGCTAGCAATTGCTGCCGCAAATCGGTGGACGTATCGAGCAACAGGCGTTTGCCAGCGTCGTTTTCCACCATGATCGACACACGCGTACGGCGATTGCGCGGCTCTTCGGGGTCGCAATCTCCCCAATCATTGCCAACCCTTGGCACACCTGTCGATGTACCCGATCCCAGCATGACGAACTTCACAGGCCGGCCTTCTTAAACAGTTTCGCAAAATTCCGAGAGGTGTTCGCGGCCAAAGTTTCGAGCGTTTCCCCGCGCAAATCTGCCAAAAACTGCGCGGTGTTTGCAACAAATGCTGGTTCGCATGGACGGCCGCGGTGCGGTACGGGCGCAAGGAACGGACTATCGGTTTCCACCAGCAAACGATCTGCTGGAATGGTCTTTGCGACCTCTTGCAGGTCCTTTGCATTCTTAAACGTAACAATGCCCGACAGTGAAATCGTCAGCCCCAATTCCAGCACTTTTTCGCCAAAATCTGCAGACGCAGTAAAACAATGGATAAGGGCTGGGAAAGCCCCCTTCCCCAGTTCATCTTCCAAAATACTAAGTGTATCTTCCTCAGCATCGCGGGTGTGAATGATCAAGGGCAAGCCTGTTTCGCGCGCCATGCCAATATGCATGCGAAACAAGGCCTGCTGCACTGTGCGATCAGAATGGTCGTAATAATAATCAAGACCCGTTTCACCGATGGCGATCACGCGCGGATTGTCAGTCGCTTGGCGCAGAGCATCAACATCCAAATCTGCGTGAGCGTCCGCCTCGTGAGGATGGATGCCAACGCTGGCCCAGACATCGTTTTCACGCGTGGCGGTTGCGATGACTTGGTCCCATTCCGAACGCTTGGTTGAGATGTTGAGGAACTGGTCAATGCCAGCGGCGCGCGCGCGTTCGAGAACGCCGGCTTGGTCCTCGATGACGCCCTTATATTCAAGGTGGCAATGGCTATCGATTAGCATGTTTTAATCGCTAGCTTGGCCAGCCCGTGCGAGCAAGCCGGCAGCCTCCATAATAAGCAGGCTAGTGTCGAAATTATAGGTGGCCGCTTGGCTTGCGAGGACGCCCAATTCGCGATTTGCCTCGATCGCGGCGAGCTGCGCTTTTGCTGGCCGGTCTGCGATTCCGCCGGTCAAAATGGTTTGTGCAAGGCCAAGAACAGCGGCAATTCGCGTGCGGCTTGGCCTTTGTCCCAGCGCTTTTACCAAGGCCGCACGCTGCCCTAATGTTTGATCGCCTTTGGTCACGATCTGGGTAAGTATGCCCGAGATGGCGGTGAGATTGTGCTCAATAAACGCAGACGCAATGCCGGGCGATCCGCCACAGGCTGCAATCGCTGCATCCACGCTGGCTGCATCTGCCTCGGGCGTCTCTTCGGCCAAAAACTGCCTCAGCATTGCATCGTCAAAGGTTGGAAAACGCACCATCCGGCAGCGCGACCGGATCGTCGGCAAAAGCCGCGCAGGACGGTGTGAGATTAGCAAAAAAAATGTGCCTTGCGGCGGCTCTTCCAAGCTTTTCAGAAGCGCATTGGAGGCAGATTTTTCCATATCATCGGATGGATCAATGATGATGGCGCGGCGCGCACCCAAGGTTGGCCGGGTTGTCAGCCTTTGCTGCATGCCCCGGATTTGACCAACGGTAATGTTGCGCTTCTTCTCGAATGGTTCGCCCTTTTCCCGCTTGCGCTCTTCCTTATCGTCCTTGGGAAGATGGGTCAGGGTGAGAATATCAGGATGGTTGCCCTCAGTCTGCGGCACGCCATCCTCTGCCACTAACTCGCGCGCCGCTGCATAGGCAAAGTCATGCTTGCCCAGCCCGGATTTGCCGGCCAGCAGCCAGCCATGATGCATCCGGCTGCCAGACATTGCCGTGCGCCATTCGCGCCATGCTTGGGTATGATTGGGCCAGTGCATGCGCGCTTCTAATTCCCCAACAGTTCGGTGATCGCTTGCATGATCTCGGCGTTGACTTCGCCCACCGTGCCTGAACCGTCAATAATTACAAAGCCTGCGGGATCAGCCTGCGCAAGCGCACGAAAACTGGCGGCGACTTCAGCGTGATAGCGCGCATCTCTGCCGCCAATTGCATCGCTATCATCGCCGTCACGCTCGGCCAATCGTTTGGTAACTTGCGCTGGGTCCGCTTCGATGAGAATAGTGAGATCTGGGCGTAAACCGCCGCTGCCAATCTTGTGTAGCGCTGTGATTGTTTCATCACCCAGCGCCCCCGCGCCGCCTTGATAAGCTCTGCTGGAATCGACGAAACGATCGGTGATGACCCAGTCACCGCGTGCCAATGCGGGGGTGATCCGCTTGGCGACGTGGTCCGCGCGGGCAGCGGCGAATAGCAAGGCCTCTGCTGGCGCCCCCCACCCTTGGTCTTGGTCGCCGCCTGATTTGTCTTTGGGCGGATGGAGCAGCAATGCACGTATCGCTTCGGCTCCCGCAGTGCCGCCCGGTTCGCGTGTTAGATCGGCGGTGATGCCACGCGCATTCAAGGCATCGACCAGCAGGCGGGCTTGAGTGGATTTGCCTGCCCCCTCGCCGCCTTCAAAGGCGATGAATTTGCCCCTGCTCATGAAATCCACCCGTGAAACCCGTTGAAAATATGCTGGAACAGATTGGCTGTGCCAATGTCTTCCTCAGCCACCAAAGGTAGATAGGACACTGGCATACCCTCAACGTTGACTTCGAGTTTAGCGACTTCTTCGCCCACTGCAATCGGTGCGCGCAATGGCCCATGATAACGAATGGCCATGGTGATTTTAGGATCAGTACCAGTGGGAACGGAGATTTTTACAGGTTTTGCAGAGATCAGCCCAACGCTGGTTTGTGCGCCGGATTGCACCTTGGCGCGTCCGATCCGCACATTCGCGGCGAATATTTCGCGTGCGGCGAAATTGGAAAAACCCCATTCGATGAAACGCTGGGCAGCTTCGGCGCGCGCATCTTCGCTGGGGCTGCCGCCAACCACGAAAACAAGACGGCGCCCATCCCGTTCTGCTGACCCCAAAAAACCAAAGCCAGCCTCATTCGTGAACCCCGTTTTGATCCCGTCCGCGCCGTCAACAATCCCAATCAGAGGATCATGATTGTCTTGGCCAATCCCGCCATAACGAAAGCCCTTATTGCCAAAATACGTGCTGTATTTGTCGGGATGACGGCGGATCATTGTGCTCGCCAATGCTACCAAATCGCTCGCCGTGACAAAGGTTTTACCCTCGTCAGGCCACCCATTGGGCGTGCCAAAATGGCTGCTGACCATGCCGATTTCTCGGGCCTTATCATTCATCATGGCGATCCAGCCATCTACAGATCCCGCAACGCTTTCGGCCAAAACAATCGAGCCATCATTGGCCGAAACGGTTGTGATCCCGCGGATGAGATTATCGGCGGTGACGGGCTCACCTGCGGGCAGGAACATGGTGGAGCCTTTGCGGTACCATTCTGCATGCGTTTCGGGCCGAATGGTGAAGCTTTGCGCGGGGCTTAATGTGCCTTCTTCGATCAGTTCAAACGCGAGAAATGCGGTCATCACCTTGGTAATGGAGGCGGGTAAAAACCGGCGGTCCGCCTCGCGCGCTTGCAGCACTTGGCCGCTGGTCAGATCAACCATTATCGCGACAGGCGCTTGAGAAGGCGTAGGAATAGCGGCCAAAGCAGGGGGCTGAATTGCAATCGCAAATAGGCAAAGCCCGGCGCATAATGCGCGGCGCATTCCATTCCCAATTCGCTGGTAATACAGCATTGCGCCCTCCTGTTTAGGAGGCGCGCTGCAATACAGCACTAACCCCCGATAACGATTTGAGCTTCTCTATAACCGGCTGCACGGACCTTTGCGAGGCCTGCTTCAGCCTGTCCACGGCTAGCATAGGGGCCGGTTCGCACGCGGTGATAACCGCCGCCTGATTTCACAAAGCCGCCAATGGTTTTTGCAAGCTTTGTTGCGCTGGATAAATTGCGGAAAGCTGCGGCTTGAACCGCATACCGTCCCTTTGCCGCAGGAGTGGATGGGCTCGCCGCAGGAGGTTTTGGGGCAGGTGGAGCGGAAGCTGCTTGTGCTGGCTCTGGAGTTGGCGCGGGGCTCGGATTAACGGAGACCCGGCGCGTTGGCCGAGGGTTTTGTGTCGCAGCGGGGCTGGCCGATGGCGTTGGCGTTGGCGTAGGTGTTGGCGCTGCAGAAGGTGCAGTGCTCGCCAAAGAGGCAGAGCCCACGTTTGGCAATTTCTTGCGTAGGATTTCAACCAGTGATTTCGGTGTATCGATACGCTCTGGTCCGGCCTTACCTGAGCGCAGAACGTTGCGCTCATATTCTGGCGGATTGACGCGGCGAACGCGCACCGGCCCGGCCTCGCCCACGCCCAATTGAGCCTGTGCGGCAGGGGAAAGAGCGATCAGGCGCGCATTGTTCATCGGGCCTCGGCGTGCCACGCGCACAAGAACGGTCTTGCCGCTTTGCAGAGAAGTCACTTCAACATAACTGGGAAGTGGCAGAGTTTTATGGGACGCGCTCACGCCTTCGGCCTGCTCGCCCGTGGCATAGCCAACCGAATCGTAATTCCAGCTATTGCTAGGCGTGTATTCGACGCCATCGACTTTAAAGACATCGCCCAGAACAACGGGAAAATCTGCCTCAGGTCCGCTATCGCTCGCCGAGTCCAAAGCGTCAGGCAAAGCACTCGCAGTCTTGGGCGATTGCTCACCGCCTAAGAAGCCGCAACCAGCCAGTGATACCGTTAATCCAAGCCCAATGGCCCAGCGCAATTTTTTATCTAGCAATCTCATCTGCAAGCAACCCAACACTCATAGCGTAATAGTTCGAGCAGTTGTATTCGAGGATAACCCGATAATTTGTCGTTAACAGCCACGCTTTTGTTCCTGGACCGTCTGGTTGAAACAGCGATGTCATGACGTCATCGCCGATCACGCGTTGAGGCTGAACGCCCAATTGGCGCCATTCGCGCACCGTCTTCCATTGGCTGTGACGTTCGTGAACGCGCGAGCAGACAGGAGAGCGGAGCTTGGTCTTCACCGCGCCCCAATTGAAGCCCGCAGGGACAGATGTTCGCACGCCCCACGGCAGGCCAGTGCGCCAACCAGCATCGCGGAAATAATTGGCGATAGAGGCGAAAGTATCTGCGCGATTGTTAAAGATATTGGCGCGGCCATCGCCGTCACCATCGGCGGCAAGGCGCAAATACACGCTGGGCAGGAATTGCGGATTACCGAATGCGCCAGCCCAGCTGCCCACCAATGTGGAGCGGGAATAGCCCTTGTCAGCAACCTTCAACAGAGCGAGAAATTCGCCCTCAAACAATTCGCGGCGACGCCCTTCCCATGCGAGGGTGGAGAGCGACCGCGACAGATCAAAATTGCCTCGGATGTTGCCGTAGCTTGTTTCGTGGCCAAAAATCGCAACGATAATCTCAGGCGGAACACCGTAGTCACGGCTCGCGCGGCTGAGGCTGGCGCGTTCTGCATTATATACGGAACGTCCGCCCCTGATCCGCACAGAATTCACATGCTTGGAAATATAGCGCGCAACCGAGGGAAATCCGCGCCGCGTTGGCGAACCGGGTTGCCCCTTGTCGAGTGTAATCACGCGCTGATTAGGCGTGAGCCCATCGGTCATGCGGGCAATCGTGCCTTCGCTCACCCCTTGCGCCCGCGCCTTTTGCTTCAGAACCTGAATATAGGCGCCATAAGACATGTCTTGCGCGCTGAGCGTGCTCGTCGGCAGAATGAGGGTGGCGAATGCGGTAATCGCTGCGCCTGCGGCAATAAGGGGGTTTTTAATCATGGTTCTCTCATTCGCACAGCTAAACTGAACGGCCAATTATTGGCAGCTACTTATCGACACTTAGATGTTGCAGCGCAGGCTAAGCAGCAAACAACGAGTGGCTGTGTAAATATTCGTAATCCTCGCGGCAGGCCGCCGCAATCGCGCGATATTCGCCCGTAAGCTGAGGCAATTCGCCCTGTGGAGGGCCAAACCTGGTGGAGGCATTGACCTTATCATACCAATGCGTGCCCCATATCCCGTCGCTTTGATGCGGGCCCTTCTGCCAATTTAGCATGGCGTCATCCCAAGCAATCCCGAGAGCTGCACATAATGCGCCGAGTGCTTTTTGCGGATTACCAAGGATTTGATCGGAATCCACAATCGGCAAGGCCTCGCCCGCAATATCGCAGGCCGCATCATAATATTCGCGCAATTGTGCAAAGCCGAGCAATTCTGGGCGGCGCAGCTCGTTCTTGGCTTGATAGCTGGCGACAACGCGCTCTGGTGCACGAATCAAGAACGCATGCCGGTGACCGGGCATATTGCGCAAATCAATATCCCCAACCATGTGATGCGGCATGTGCTTTTGATACCAGATCGGCTTTGCGTCTGGGGTGGTTCCAGATTGTGCCGCCAGCACAGATTGCCAATCGCAATCCATACTGGCGATGGTCTCTTGGCCCATCGGATGCACTTCGCCGCTATGTTTTAAAAACGCGCCATAGAAAGGCTCATCGCTGACCGCGCAATCTGTGCGCGCGCCAAAACTGCGCATCATGGCGGTGGAGATATTGCGCGGACCCGACCACATCGCAATTCTGATTGGGGCGATACGGATCGTCACTAGGCATCTCGCTCCATCAAAGCCTTATACAAGCCTTGCAGGCGCTCCACCATCGGCCCCCTGCCCTGCGTCATCGTGCGGCCATCAATATCGGTGACAGGCACCACGCCGGCAAAGGTCCCAGTCACAAAGGCCTCATCCGCCCCATAGACATCGGTGAGCGAGAAGTTCTTCTCAAACACCGGAATGCCTTCCTCGCGGCAAATTTGTATGACATTCGCGCGGGTAATCCCGCCAAGGCAATAATCCCCGCTCGACGTCCACACCTCGCCTTTGCGCACGATGAAGAAATGGGTCGAATTGCAGGTCGCTACAAAGCCATGCGGATCGAGCATTAACCCCTCGTCCGCGCCCGCCTGCGTGGCTTGAATGCACGCAGTGATGCAATTGAGTTTGGAATGCGAGTTTAGCTTTTGGTCCTGCACCGCCGGATCGCCGCGCCGCACATGCACGGTGAATAGGCGAATGCCCTCCTCAATCGTGCTGGGCAAAGGCGCTTTATATTCCGGAATTATCACAATGGTCGCAGGCGAGATTATCACGCGCGGATCTTGATAGGGTGTCGAGCGAATGCCGCGCGTTACCATCAAGCGGATATGCACGCCGTCTGCATCGCGCATACCATTGCCGTCGATCGTGTCATCAAGGCGCTGCGTCAGCTCAGCCCGCGTTAGGCCCACATCCATGGCGATGGCTTTTGCGCCTTCATAAAGCCGGTCGAGATGCGCATCCAAAAACGCGATTCGTCCTTTGTGAACGCGCAATCCCTCCCATACACCGTCACCCAGCATAAATCCGCTATCGAAGACCGATACGGTTGCCTGTTCGCGCGGTACCAGCGTCCCATTTACGTTGATCAGAACCGCGTCATTGCGCGAATCAGCGGTGAAATCATGTGTGCCTTTAGCCATTATTTCACATTAAGCGTGAAGAGATGGGTGACAATGGCTGACAAGCACGCTAGCAGCCTTCCCCGCGCGGACAGTTGGCAGAGTGGTCGAATGCACCGGTCTTGAAAACCGGCAAGGGTGCAAGCCCTTCCAGGGTTCGAATCCCTGACTGTCCGCCATTTAATTCTGATTTTATTGGATGAATTTTCAATAAATTCAAAGATGCCCTTGTGGGCGCGCTGCAGGTTTGGTTCTAGGTTATCTCTGCTTTGAAAAACGCCTAGGCGCACCCCTCCACTTTATCAATCGCCTGCCCCCATTGGAACCACGGTGCGCATCCCTGCGCGCGTGCCTGTGTCGGTGGGCGTGAAGTCCCAACGTGTGCGCGGAATTGAGCCATCAGGTTTACGTAATATCCAATACCGCCCGTCTAGATCGCGCAATTCGTTGTCACCTTGCAGTGTTTCGGCAACGCATAGGGCGAACGCTTTGGGCGTCTTATCCGATAGAACGGTGTGTTTGATGTCAGTCTCCAGGAGCCCCGCCGCTGATGTGGCGCAGGCTGCTAAGGGAATGGCGAGCGAGAGTGTTGCTAAGATACGCTTGTGGAAGGGAGTAGCCTAAAATCACCCTAACC
>JALZVZ010000235.1 GCA_023299945.1 Altererythrobacter sp.
TGGCTGCATGCGGATCCCAAACGGAAGGCGACACGTCTGAAGGTAAAGATCTTGAGGAGCAGCGCGTAGGTATCGTCGAGCCGACCATTGTGTCGGGTATCGCACTGCCTGAACTTAACCCAGAATTGCAGCAAGCAGCCGGAAAGAGCGGCGATTTGGCCTGCGGTTTGCCTGTCATACCCGACTATTCCAACGGCCGCGTGTTGGAAGAGGGCAAGAAAGACGCAATTTACGAAACGGCAAGTTCGGCTGAAGAAGTTGCCGCCTTTTATCAAGCGGCAGCGAAGGCCAAAAATTACGACGTCGCCACCAGCGGCTCCTCGGGCAGCACCCGCCAATATATCAAAACCATGAACCTGACGAAATGCGACGTGATCGCTGAAACCAAGACCTCAGGCGGGACAGAAGTGACGGTTCGCTTTGCCTACACCAAGAAATAAGGAGACGAGACAATGAAACGTATTCTCACGATCGCCAGTGCGATCATCATGTTGGGTTTTGGCGGGGCCGTGCTGGCGCAGACAATCGGTACTCTTGCAAATGGCTATGTCGAAGAAGGAAACCTGGTCCGCTCTGGCAATATTATTCAGACCATCACCATGAGCAATCGGGGGCAGGATGCAGGCGCTTGCCGCGCGGCGTGTAACAGCAATAGCGATTGCAATGCCTACACCTATCAACAGACCGCGCCAAACAGCAAACCACAATGTGTGCTGCGCCTCATCGCATTGCCGCGCGGTGCAAAGCGCGATCATGGTTATGCTCAGGCTGTTTCCGGTACCAAACTCAGTTACATCCCGAATGTTCATGGCATGACCCCATATGTTGGCAGAGCGATGAATGGCGGCGATATTGCGCGCACTCTCAAGTCTTCGAATGCAGATCCTATCGGTTGCTCTGATTCTTGCTCCCGCGATGCCAATTGCACCGGCTTTACCTATGCGCCGCGCGATATTCGGGCAGGACGCCAAGCCGCCCAGTGTACTATTTATGCAAAGAATGGGCAGCTTACATCAAGGCAGCAGGCGGGTTATCTTTCGGGTACCAAGGGCCAGATTAGTAAGCCTGTGATTAAGCCAAAGGTAAAACCGGTCACTCGCCCTTCTGCAAGGCCGACAATCTCGCCTCAACGGCGACCAGTGATTGAGCGTAAATCGGATCTGCAGATCAATATTCCTGATACCAATAAGGGCGCTCAGGGAAATGAAGGTGAGCAGTTTCCTGGCGAAATGTTGAGCCCTGATGCCGACGATGAGGGCCAAAACCAGGGCCAAGATAATGCGTCCGGCGATCAGCAATTCCCTGGCGAAATGCTGACGCCTGAGACCAATTAGGCGCGCATGCTGATCCGCACTGTAGGGTTGGCCCTAGATTTCTAGGCCAATAGCAGGCCTGAGCGACGGAGAACTTTGCTGTTTGCAACTTCACCTTCTGAACCAATGCCCAAACAATTTTATGCTTCGTTAACCATAACTCAGTAGCCCGACCGTCTGTTGAGAGGAAATTGAATGTTGGGTCTGTTATCGGCATCTGCTGCCGAAGATGCTGTCTTTGTCGCAAGAGTAGCTGAAGCGTCGGGTATCGACGTGCTCTGGATGGTCATCGCCACATCATTGGTGATGTTCATGCAAGGCGGCTTTCTGCTGCTTGAGGCAGGTTCTGTCCGCTCCAAAAACACTATTAACGTTGCGCAGAAAAATGCCACTGATCTGATCGTGTCAGGCTGCATATTTATGACACTGGGCTCTATGATTATGTTTGGCGCTGGAACCACTGGTTGGTTCGGTTTTGGAGGTTTTTCCTTCTCCGATGCCAAGCATCAACCAATGCTTATTTATCAATTCGGCTTTTGCGCCGCTGCTGCCACCATTGTTTCCGGTGCCATCGCTGAGCGGATGCGGTTCCATGCCTATATTTTCTTGACCGCGATTATCGCGGCTATCGTTTACCCAGCGTTTGGACATTTGGTTTGGGGCAATGCCCTCATCGAAGACAATCCTGCGTTCTTGACTGATAGTGGTTTTCTCGATTTTGCGGGCGGATCGGTTGTTCACGTGGTCGGCGGCGCTGCTGCATTGGGCGCTTGTTTGGCCGTGGGCCCAAGAATTGGCCGATTTGATGAGAACGGCAAGGTGATCTCTATGCCGGGGCATTCGAGCGTTTTGTCGTTGTTCGGTGTGGTTCTGCTTGGGATCGCTTGGGTCGGCTTCAACGCAGGCACAGCATCACCTTCAACATCCCTGTTTACGCAAATTGTCGTGAACACTGTTGTCGCCATGTGTTTTGGCGGCCTGGCTGGCCTCATTTATGATTTGCTTCGCGGCAGCAAAAGCACACACCCCAAAACAACCAGCACCGGTATCTTGGGCGGTTTGGTAGGGATCACTGCGGGCTGTGCTTATGTCGATTTTCATGGCGCAATGGTGATTGGGTTTGCTTCCGGTATGGTCGCAACAATCGGTGCAAAATGCCTCTTGCATAGTTTTAAGATTGATGACCCTGTTGATGCAATCGCGACCCATTTGATTGCGGGTGCGACCGGGACGCTTATGATCCCGCTCTTTATTTCTGCCGAGTTTCTCACAATGAGCCGCATTGACTTGCTAATGACGCAAGCAATTGGCGTAGGCTTTGCATTGGTTTGGGGCTGCGGTGCGTCTTTTGCGGCGCTGAAACTATTCTCGCTCTTCAGTTCTATTCGCGTGACCGAAGAGGAAGAGAGAATTGGCCTCAACTTGGTCGAGCACAATGAAAGCATCGATCTAGAACCACTCAAACGCATTGTTGCAGAAACAAGCGCCACTTTAGATGAAAGTTCTGCGGCATTGCCCGCCGCCTTGCCCGCCATATTGGCCGCCGAGGGCACGCCTTTTGCAGAGCAACAGGCACCTTTGGTGGGTCTGATGGTTGAAAAAACTGTCGAGGCGCGCGAGCAATTGGCGGAAGGCGAGCAGCGGTTCACCGATTATGTTAAAGTCGATACAGACTGGCTTTGGGAGGCGGATCCCGATTTCAAACTCACCTATGTTTCGGACCGTTTTGTAGATGGCATGGGCGCTTCTTCAGATGCGCTCTTGGGAACCAATTATCTCGATCTGCTTGAACCATTTGACCGGACGATTGAATCGCTAACGCAGCATATCGAAGCTCTATCCGATTTTGCAGATGAGATTTTCGCTTGCGTCGACAATGCAGGCAATCGCCGGATATTCTCGCTTGCAGGTATTGCGCAATTCAATTCGCGCGGGGAATTTACAGGTTACCGCGGCCGTTCATTGGAAATTACAGACAAGGTGGAAGCTCAGGATGAGATCCATTATCTGGCTTACCATGATCATCTGACAGGTCTTGCCAATCGCAAACTGTTCAAATCAGAGGCCGACAAGCTTCAAGCCGAGGCGGATCAAGCCAACCAAAAACTCGCCGTCATCACGCTTGACCTTGATGGTTTCAAGCCAGTGAATGACAATTTCGGTCATCATGTTGGCGATCAGCTTTTGCGCGCGGTTGCCAAACGCCTTCAATCGATTTCTGGGCCGGACACTATCGTATCACGATTTGGCGGTGATGAGTTTGTGATTGCGGCGATCTTGCCAGAAAACGGGCCAGAATTGCTCGCCAATCTTACTGATTGGATCATTGCCGAAATCCGCAAGCCTTTTCAGATCGAAGGTCTGGAAATTAGTGTTAGCTCGTCATTGGGAAGCGCTGTGCTGCCTGATGATTCAACTGATCTTGCTGAGCTGGTGCAACTCTCCGACATTGCTCTTTATGAAGCTAAAGGTACATCCAAGGGGACTTGGATGCGCTTCTCTGGCGAAATGAAAGCGAAGCTGCGGCGCCGCAGGCAATTGGAGGATGATATTTGCACGGCGCTCAAGGATGGCCGTATCTTTGCAGTGTATCAGCCGCAGATTGATCTCCACACTCAAAAACTAACAGGTTTTGAAGCTCTGGCGCGTTGGTCGCATCCAGAGTTTGGCGATATGGCTCCGAGCGAATTTGTCAGAATCGCTGAAGAAATCGGGCTTATCGATGAGCTGGGTCAACTCATATTGCGAGAGGCATGCAAGACTGCCGCCACATGGCCAAAAATCGACGGGCGGGATTTGACGATTTCAGTCAATGTGTCGCCGCACCAATTCTACAATCAAGACATCCTTAAGACGGTCAAAACCGCTGTGGAGTTATCGGGCTTAGACCCCCGCCGCTTAGAAATCGAGATTACAGAAGGGACGCTGGTACGCGAGAGCGATCAGGCCATTAACATTCTAACCTCGCTGAGAGAAATCGGGGTGCGTGTCGCTGTTGATGACTTTGGCACTGGCTATTCCTCGCTCAGTTACCTCCAACGCTTTCCTCTGGACCGTCTCAAAATCGATCGCGCCTTTGTTCGTGAATTGGAGGATAATGTCGGCGATCAGCGGATCACGCATGCGATCATTGATCTTGGCCGAAACCTTGGGCTTAACGTCATTGCAGAGGGTGTGGAGACTGCTGGACAGCTTGATACATTGGCACAGATGTCGTGCCACGAGGCTCAAGGGTTCTTGATCTCACGGCCCGTCGGAGCCCTGCAAACGCTGACAGTGATTGCGGAGAATGCATTAGGCGACGGAGCTCGGACTGAGAGCAATCCCAATGAAACCAATCCAGGTCTGCCTGGCGAAATTGAAACAAAACCGATTGATGGTCCTTCAGATTTGAAAAAACAGGCCTAGCAAGTTTGCGCAATATGGCTCTGAGTTCATCAGCACTGTGAAGAAGCCAAAATTCACGTGCTCGACACCCAAGCTGGGGCTTAATTGAAACCCCGTCAAAGTCTGCAATTGGGTCGTTAGCAGACAGTCCGCAAACACTGGATCTCACTAATGCTTTAAGTGGGTTTCCGTGGGTCCAGCCGT
>JALZVZ010000236.1 GCA_023299945.1 Altererythrobacter sp.
GCGCCTTCCAATGGCTTGGCTTTGACCAAGGCGCGGCGGCGCTGCGGATCGATCACAATCTCGCTATTTTCAACGCCTGCGGCCAGCATCAATCGCTGCTCTAAATCATCGACGCGGTCGGTTTCTGCCGCCTCTGCCTGCGCATTGGCTGAGGCGATTTGTGCGGTTTCGGCGCTGCGTTCATCCTGCGCCAAATATTGCTGAAGTTTCAAATCAACGGGCTCACCCAATTGCTTTTCAATGCGCTCTTTCGCCCGTTCTTGCGCGCCTTCGCTGATCTTGGTTGTCCAAGAATAGGCGGAGATTGCCAGGGGTTCTGAGTTAAAGTTCATCTCGACATTTGGGACCTGCGCTGACTTGCCCAAAGTATCGCTGAGGATAGAGCGCACCTGCTGGGTGTCGCGCGCCTCCCGCGCGATATCGACCAAGGAAATGCCCAAGGGAATGGCAAGGCCGACAAACACAGCCACCACCGCAGCACTTTGAAACATTGTCTGTTTTTCGCTAAGTTCGGTGCTGAAACCATATAGCCGCGCCATCGCCCAAGCCGTGAGCGCGATCGTAACGGCGTTGGTCACATACAGCAGCAGCGCACCGAAAAAGACGGTCCAATTGAAGGTGGCCAAACCAAAGCCAATAACAGCCAGCGGCGGCATTAAGGCGGTGGCAATCGCCACGCCCACAATCGTCCCATCACGCCCGCGGATCATCGCATAAGCGCCCGCCATCGCCGAAAACAGCGCCACCAAAAGATCGAACAAATTGGGCCGCGTTCGCGAGGCGATCTCGCTGGTAATGTCGGTGAGCGGCGATAGGAATACAACCAATGCGGTCAGCCCGACGGCCATCAACGTGCCCCATGCAAGAGTGCGTGCCGATTGCCTCAGCCAGCGGTAATCGCCTGTCGCCAATGCAAAGCCAATGCCCATAATCGGGTCCATTAGCGGCGAGAGCAGCATCGCGCCGATGACAACAGCCGGTGATGATAGCAGCAAGCCTAGAACGGCAATCCCGCCCGACATTGCCGTCATAAACAAATAGCGCGCCGACAGCGGGCATTCCGCGCGGCGTTTGGCAATCACAGCCGCTTGATCTACCGTGCCCATCACATCTTCGACCCACCAGCGCTGGAAGGAAAAGACCACGCGGCGGAAGGATGTGCCCGAGTTTAGCGGGTTAGCGGGATCAGAAGGCGAAGGCGTATTTGTGTCGGACAAACTATCAAAATCCCTGAGCAAATTGCGGCTTTTAAAAGATTTAGGCGTTTAGACCTCAAAACGAAAGCGCAATACGTTTCTCATAGACCTTTGCGCGCCAATGCGGCACAAATCTTGAAGTTCCTGTCTTAGATCACTAATACAGTAATGAGCGGCGCGCCTATTTTAAGCCAATTTGCCGCATTAGGGAGTTTGAATTTACGCGATGAGCACTCAAGAAACTGCAACCAAAACCGCCAATGCGTTCGATCTAACCCCGCCAGATCCGGTTCCCACGGTCGCGCCTGAAAAGGCCGCTGGTCTGGTTCCCGTGGATCAAGAAAAGATTTCGAAGCTCGACAAAAAAGTCGATAGCTTCGTGACGGAATTGGTCGCACAAGACGCCAATTCACCAGCGTTCGGTGAAAAAGTCGATCAGATCACCCGCATGGGTCAGGAACAAATCCGTGCCGCCGCTGCTATGTCGAACCGTTTCCTCGACCGGCCTGTGCGCGCGATGGATGATGACAGCAATGTCGGCAATGATCTGGCGGAACTGCGCCGCACCGTCGAAGACCTTGATCCGGGCCGCAAGGGCAAGCTGACGGGGCGCAAGATCCTCGGCATTATTCCTTGGGGCAATAAACTTCAGAATTACTTCGACAGCTACACCAGCGCGCAGGGTCATATCCAAGCGATCCTTGAGCGCCTTTCCTCGGGCAAGCGCGAGCTGCATGCTGATAACGCCGCAATTGATGTCGAACGGCAGAAATTGTGGGAAGCCATGGGCGAGTTGGAGCAGATGATCCACATCGCCAAGGCGCTCGATGCAAAGCTGGAGGAAAAAGCGTTTGAGCTGGACGCATCTGATCCTGAAAAAGCAAAAGCTCTGCGTGAAAGCGCGCTTTTTTATGTGCGCCAACGCACGCAGGATCTGCTCACTCAAATGGCAGTCAGCGTTCAAGGCTATCTATCGCTCGACCTTGTGAAGAAGAACAATGTTGAGCTGGTCAAAGGCGTCGATCGCGCCAGCACCACAACCGTAGGCGCATTGCGCACGGCGGTTACTGTGGCACAAGCAATGACAAACCAGCGCCTCGTATTGCAGCAGATCACTTCGCTGAATGAGACGACCGCGAACATCATCGACAGCACCAGCACTTTGCTGCGCGAGCAAACGGGACAAATTCACGAGCAAGCCGCCTCCTCGACTATTCCGATGGAGACGCTGCAACGCGCCTTCCAGAACATCTATGATACCATGGATGAAGTGGACGAATTTAAAGTCAAAGCGCTTGAGAATATGAAGCTGACGGTCGACACTTTGTCGGGCGAGGTGGAAAAATCCAAAGGCTATATCGCGCGGGCAGAAGGTCAGGCGCAGGCGCAAGCAAAGGTGTCCGCCGACACATCATTGCTGGCGCTGGAAGGCTAAACCTGGATGCCGGATACTACGCCCCAATCTGACCAAATATTGTCCGCAGCTGGCAAATCGCTGCGCGTGAACCGCGATGAAGGCGGCACGCATCGGCGGCCTATGGCGGCGTCAATTGGCAAGGGATCGGCCTCGCTGAAATGGAAGAACCGGCTTAAGAAAATCCGCAATGTGGCGATTGGCGTAGGCGCGGTTTGGCTGGGCGCTTCGATCATTGGCGTGGTTATCGGCGGCCTTGGTTTTACCGGGATTATGGCGGCAGGCGTGGCAACACTCGCAGCCGTCTACGTATTCGGCAAATACCCCAAGCTCAAAACCCCGCAGCGCGCTGATTTGACCAAGGGCGATACGAAGCAATTGGTCGGACAAACGGAATTATGGCTGGAGGCGCAGCGCCCTGCTTTGCCTGCCCCCGCCGTGACCTTAGTGGATCAATTGGGCGTGCAATTGGACGCGCTTGGTGTGCAATTGGAAACCGTGGATCAGGCCCATCCCTCCGCTGCCGAAGTGCGCGAATTGGTCGGCGAATATATCCCAGAGACAATCGATAATTACCGCAAAATACCGGAACATTTGCGCGGCGAGAAACATGTCGGCAAATCAGCCGATGAACGCCTGACCGACAGCCTTGGCAAAATCAGCGAGGAAATGGACCGTGTCACGCGCCGCCTTGCAGAAGGCGCCTTGGATGATCTGGCGATCAAAGACCGCTATTTAGAATATCGTTATGGCGGCGATGAAGCGCTCGCTGAATTGTCCAATAAATCGTGAGGAAATCTCCATGCGCATGACCCTTCCCCACGAACTGGGCCGCGAAGAAGTGCGGCGACGCCTGCGCGAGCGTAGCCATGAAATTGGTGACCATCTGCCCGGCGGCATGGCCAGCGTCGACACCAATTGGCCCAGCGATGATCTGATGAATATCAGCGTCGATGCCATGGGCCAGCAGGTGACCGGCAGCGTCGCGATTGCCGACAATGAAGTTGTGCTCGACTTTACCCTCCCGCTCTCGCTCAGCTTCTTTAAGCCGTTGATCGAAAAGGCGGTGCAGGCCAATGGCGCGAAACTGCTTGAAAAGCCGAACGACTAAGCAACGACCCTAGGTTGCGCGACACAACACTCCACATCTAACCTGCAGTTGGTTGCAAGGCTTTCGCGCCCTTCGGCAAACATTGCTTGTGCGATTCCTTTATCAATGATGTATTTAGCTGGCGCGCTCTGATCTT
>JALZVZ010000237.1 GCA_023299945.1 Altererythrobacter sp.
GACCAGCCCTTTATCTGCGGGCCCGCCAATGTTCTCTGAATTGCCCATATTCAGCCGATCATGCCTTCTGGCTGGGGCAGAACCGCGCCCAGAACCAGCGCATCATCGGAGCGTTTAAATTGCAAGCCGCCGCCAGTTTCTTCCGCCAGCAAGGAAATCATATGTGCCGCCGCTGTCCGGCTCGACAATTCGCCCGGGTCCATTTCGCCCTCTATCGCGTGCCCGATCGTATCGTCAAAAGCGATTTTAGGCCCGCTGGCGCGCACTACGATTTCGGCTGCACCATCGCGCATTTCAGCGCCAATATCGAGCGTGCCACCGCGCACCAGTGCATCCAATGCGATCTGCGCAAGGTTGAGCATGACCTTCACTGCTGGCTTGGGCAGGCTGGGCGCCTCAATGGCCCAATTAACCTCAACGCCCTTTGACCCTTCAGCCAAGGCATTGATTACGTCTTGGCTTTCCTCAACCGGAACAGCATCACCAAATCCGCCTGCTGCACCAAAGGCCAGACGGAAGAATTTCAGCTTATTGGTGGAGGATGTTGCGCTTTGCTCCATCAGTTCAATACATTGCTTGCGCATCGCCGGATCGGTTTCATCGGCGAGCAATTCTAGGCCGTTGGACAATGCGCCAACCGGCGAAAGCATGTCGTGGCAAAGGCGCGAACACAGTAATGCGGCAAGTTCAGTGGCGGAGGTTTGCGTCATTATTTTTGCAGGTCCCGATGTCTGTTTTACAGTTACCCGTTATGCCTAAGCGCAAAACAGCGCTGCATCCAGCTTCATCCCTCCATTGACGGGGCAAAACCTGATGCAAAATGGACCTATCTGGCGCTGGGCGCGCCAAAGCAGCGGCTAAATCACCGTGTAATTACAGCGCACGAACCCCTGCGGATCATCGCGCCAGAATGCAATGTCTGCGCCGCCCGCAATCGCCCAAATCGCGCCATCCCCGGCAGATTGCGCAGAATCGGTGACAGAAGGGCTTGCCTCGCCGGTGGGGTGCGAATGGAAATATCCGAGCACCGCTGCCGCGCCCTCTCGCGCTGCCTTGTGCGCGGCGATCAGCGCAGCGGGATCAATCTCAAAATGGGTTTGCGGCGACGGGTGCACGTTTCGCGTTTCGATAAAGTGGGTAATGCGCCTGCCCTCACCCAGAACTTGGCCAAGCAATAGCCCGCAAGCCTCCGCCGGATGCCCGCGCGCCGCCGCCTGACCCATTGCCGTCATCACAAAACTTGTCACTTCACCATCCATCGCGCATGAGCCTTAGCGATGAGCGACAGCGAAGTCATTACAGGCAAAATCAGGGAAGAGGCCCGCCTCGACAAGGCGCTGGCCAGCGCAACCGATTTGTCGCGGGAGCGGGTTAAGGCCTTGATCGCTGAGGGCCGCGTGATGATTGGCGGTAAGCCCGCATCCTCGCCCTCTGCCAAGGCCGCCGCTGGCATGCCCTTTGCCATCACCGTTCCTGCTCCGGTGGAAGCCGAAGCTCTGCCGCAGGACATTCCGCTGGAAGTGGTGTTCGAGGATGAGCATCTCATCATCGTCAATAAGCCCGCCGGAATGGTCGTGCATCCCGCTGCCGGAAATCCCGATGGCACGCTCGTCAATGCGCTGCTGCATCATTGCAAGGGGCAGCTTTCCGGCATTGGCGGCGTAGCGCGGCCCGGCATTGTTCACCGCATCGACAAAGACACATCGGGCCTATTGGTGGTCGCCAAAACCGATAAAGCGCATGAAGGCCTTGCGTTGCAGTTCGCGGATCACTCGATTGAGCGCCGCTATCTTGCTGTGTGCGCGGGCCATCCAAAGCCATCCAAAGGCACGGTTAAAGGGCGGCTCGGTCGCTCGCCCCAGAACCGCAAGAAAATGGCCGTTTTGCCAGAGGATGCAAAGCGCGGGAAACATGCTGTCACTCACTACAAGTCGCTGGAACGCTTAAACAATTCTTCACTAATCGAATGCCAGCTGGAAACAGGACGCACCCATCAGGTGCGCGTTCACTGTGCATCAATCGGTCATGCATTATTAGGGGATCAAACGTATGGACGCGATCCCAAAGCCCTGCGACTTATCCTGAAAGAGACAGGATTCGCTCGGCAAGCCCTGCATGCAGCCTCCTTGGGGTTCAACCACCCTGTTTCGGGAGAGAAAATCGCTTTTTCAGCGGCTTTGCCTGCAGATATGCAGGAATTAATCGACGAACTTGCATAGTATGATCGACGAAATGCAGCAAAATGGGCTGCAAATGTGATAATATATGCATATATGTAACCAAGTGGCCCGTAGCTACGGATGCCCATAAGGGGTCCGAAGACAAGAGGTCGACGTAAGAAAGGTTAGGAACAAAGTGACTACCAAGAAAACAACAGTCCCCGCTTTGGGCGGCGAGCAGAGCCTCAACCGCTATTTGTCGGAAATCAAAAAATACCCTGTGCTGACAGCTGAGCAGGAATATATGCTCGCCAAGCGCTACGAAGAACATGAAGATTCAGAGGCAGCAGCCCAGCTGGTTACCTCGCATTTGCGCCTCGTGGCGAAGATCGCGATGGGTTACCGCGGCTATGGCCTGCCTGTGTCCGACCTCATTTCCGAAGGGAATGTAGGCCTGATGCAAGGCGTGAAGAAATTCGAACCCGATCGCGGCTTCCGCCTCGCCACCTATGCAATGTGGTGGATCAAAGCGAGCATGCAGGAATATATCCTACGCTCGTGGAGCCTTGTCAAAATGGGCACGACCGCAGCGCAAAAGAAATTGTTCTTCAACCTTCGCCGGATGAAAAAACAGCTTGAGGCGTATGAAGACACTGATCTTGCCCCTGACGATGTGACCAAAATCGCAACCGATCTGGGCGTGCCAGAGCAAGAAGTCATCAATATGAACCGCCGTATGATGATGGGCGGCGATGGCTCGCTGAACGTGCCGATGCGCGGCGGCGAGGAAGGCTCCGGCGAAATGCAGGATTGGCTGACCGATGATCGTCCATTGCAGGATGAAACGGTTGCCGATGCGCAAGAAGCTGAGGTTCGCCACGAAATGCTGACAGAGGCAATGGATGCATTGAACGACCGCGAAAAGCACATTCTGACAGAGCGCCGCCTAACCGAAAAGCCGCAGACTTTGGAAGAACTATCGCAGGTCTACGAAGTATCGCGCGAACGCATTCGCCAGATCGAAGTGCGCGCGTTTGAAAAGCTGCAAAAGGCGATGAAGAGCATCGCAGGTGAACGGCTGATGCTGGGCGTGGCTTAAGCATCATTTGAAGTATTTTTGACAGCTTCTGTTCAATCCCTCGTTTTTCATTAGAAGAACGGGGGATTTTACTTTGGGAGTTAGAGATGGCCGAATTATTCTCAAACACTCGGCGCAGATTCATGGCTGGCATATTGGCTGCTGGATTGACTGCACCAAGCGCGCTTGCTCAATCCGCTAAAAGGCGTTGCTCATCCATCCGTTACGGGTCGAGCAGCGGCTCAACGATTGGCGAGCGTTATGAAGCCAGAGTGTATGCTGACGGAGACAGGGCTACTGCGATTGTTCCCGCCACAGATTTTCTCAAAGTCCCAGGCTTTGGCCACAATAGACTGTCTTTCAAACTATCTGCCAGCTCATCCGCAGATGACAGCGCTATCAGTCTCGCTCTTTATCTAAGTGGTGTTTCCAATACGGCGAAGGAACGCATGGCGAGCACGGCTTTCGTTTTAACAGTCGAAGGCAACCGCCAAGCAATATATGAAAGAGCCTCAGGGCCAAACAAGACGCTCGTCTTCTTCAGAAAAATTGCGCCACGCATGCCTCAGTCATTTTTGAGATTGAAACAGGATATATTCATCTCTGTCTATTTACCGGGCACCAATTACAGCAATAAACCCGACTATGTTTTACGGTTCGACAAGCAGAGAATTGCCAGAGCCACCCGCTTGGCACAGGCTCAATTGCGTCCATTGCAAGAGCAATATAGGCGAGGCGCTTGCTCAGCCCACCCTCCAGGCATAGGTTGTTTTTTAACAACTGCAGCCGCCAGCTTGCTCGGATTGGCTGACGATTGCTGGGAGCTTTCGGCGCTACGCCGGTTCCGCGACAATTGGTTGGTACAGCAACCCGGCGGCGCGGCACAAATTGCAGACTATTATAAAAGAGCCCCTGCTATTGCCGACCAGCTTGCCGCAAATCCGCAGCGTCTCGCAAGACTGTATTTGGCCGATATTTTACCATCCGCTATCGCTGCCCGCTTGGGTCTCAACCAATTGGCGCGCAAACTCTATGCTAGGATGATGCGCAGGGTCAGCGATTTGGGCTAGAATTTAAGCCGCAGCGAGTTTTTCCGCTGTCTCGCCATTGTCCGCCGCGCTTTCGATCAGCGCCTCTTCACCGCAAGCAAAGACCGTTGCGCGCATCATCCGTGCGAATGCGGGCATGCTATCGGCGCTTTTTGCCTTTGGCGTTTTGGCTTTGGTGGCTTCTGGTGTTTTTGACATAATCTTTTCCGCATTCGCTGATCTGATGACGCCCTAATGCATCCGATCATCTCCGCGTAATAGGATGTAAGCGACACAAAATAATATTACTCTTGTCGAAACGCGCCAATTCTCTATTTTTGCAGGCATGATCCGCTGGCTCGCCCGATTTCTTGCGCAAATTGTCCTCTGGTTCATCGGGCTCAGCCTGCTGCTGGTCATCGCGTTTAAATGGATCCCGGTGCCGATGACCGCGACCATGATTATGGATGACAATTCGCTGTCGAAAGACTGGGAGAGCCTGG
>JALZVZ010000238.1 GCA_023299945.1 Altererythrobacter sp.
ATACGCGCGCGCGTCACGCGCCTTACGCACGGGCCCGCGAATTAATACGCACTAGGGGAAATACCAATGACTGCCTTTGCAAGTTTTTGGCCTGCTGGGGTGCAATACCGCCCTGCGCACATCGTTAACGCAGGAAACCAAACATGAAGCCGGTCATTCGAACATCCCCGCAAACAAACGTCTTTTCAGACCTGCTTGATGCAGCGCTACCCTTGCTGGGCTCCTCGTGGCAGTCATCGGCGTTGCATATTGTTTCGGCCAGCGACCGCGATGCGCTAAGCTCAGGCATACGAAAAGGCGATGGCCCGCGCCCCACTGCGAAAACGATTGAGCTGGAGCAAAGCGAGACCGGCGCGCTGGACATTATCAACCCGCGCCATATCCGCCTGCGTTTTCCTCGCCGTGAACAAGCCAGCGCATTGGCAGCATTGCTGGCAAGCGCGGCTCAGAGCGACACGCCGATTGCCGGCGATAATCAAACCCTGGCGCTGTGCACGCTGACCGAGCGACTGGGCGCAAGCGATATTCCTGTATTGATCGGCGGGCCTTCGGGAACAGGCAAGGAAGTCTTCGCCCGTTTCCTTCACCGTACCAGCGCGCGCAGCGAGGGCCCCTTTGTGGCGGTCAATTGCGCTGCCATGCCAGAGGCTATGCTGGAGGCCTTGCTGTTCGGTCACAAAAAGGGCGCGTTTACCGGCGCCAGTGATGCAGGCGAGGGCCTGTTTCGCGCGGCGGACAAGGGCACATTGCTGCTGGATGAAATTGGCGAAATGCCGCTGGCCTTGCAGGCAAAGTTGCTGCGCACCTTGCAAGAAGGCGAAGTTCTGCCCTTGGGCGCGACCAAGCCAATTGCCATTGATGTGCGCATTATCGCCTGCACCAATCGGGAGTTGGGCGAAGAAGTGGCGCAGGGGCGTTTCCGCGAAGATTTGTTCTACCGCCTCAATGTTTTCCCAATGCTCCTGCCTGCTCTGCGCGAGCGGCCCGGCGATATTGCGCCGCTGGCCTTTGGCATGCTGCTGCGTCATGCCTGTAAAACGCATGGTCCCAGCTGGTTGTCAGAGGCGACTTTGGCGGGCCTTTCTGCGCATCCATGGCCGGGCAATGTCCGCGAATTGGAAAATGTGATCCGCCGCGCGATTTTGTTGTGCGGCGAGGCCAAGGTGATTGAGCCAGAGCATATTCTTTTCGATGCCAGCGTGCGCGCTGTTTCGTCTGATCCGGCAGTTGTGACACCGCCTGTCACGCACGCATTTCCCGAGGCTCTTCCAGATACAATGGTCCCTGCTGCTTCAAAAAACGAAGACGCAGGCTCATTGTCTGATGTCGCATTTCGATCAGAGGCGCAGGCGATTATCGCTGCGCTGGATCACCACGGCGGACACCGCGCCAAAACCGCCAAGCATCTCGGCATATCTGAGCGAACCTTGCGTTACCGCATGGCCACTATGCGCGAGATCGGCATAATTTCAGCAGGAGCCGCATCATGAGCCCCATTTCCGCCAGTGCATCTGTTACACAGCCCAGGGGCCTTTCCGATATTATGGCATTACGCCAGCAAATCTTGGAACGCAGCGAAGTACTGCAACAATTTCGCACGCCTGCGAGCGATAAGGTTGCGCCGCTTGATCCCACTGGTCTTCGCCCGGCTGCGGCGGCCAATGGGCCATCGGGCAGTTTTGCAGATACGCTTTCCAATGCCATCGGCAATGTGAACGCGATCCAGAAACGCTCCGGCGATATGGCCGCTGCTTACGAGCGCGGCGAGGTGACCGACATCGCGCAAGTGATGATGGCGCGCCAAGAATCCGGCGTTGCCTTTGAGGCGACCATGCAAGTGCGCAACAAGCTCTTGTCAGCCTATCAAGAAATCATGCGGATGGGGGGCTAAGTAATTGGCTGAGGGTACTCTTCCAGCGGCGCCATCCGGCGGCAGCGATAATGGCGGATCGGGTGTTCCATTGAATGCCGCAAACGCCGACTGGAGCACGCGTATGTCGGGCTTTGCCCAGCAACCTGCGGTGCGCCGTGCCTTGCCCGCTTTGGGCACTCTGGTGGCCATAATGATCGCAGGAACAGCGTATTTTGCGCTGGCTGAGGGGCCAAGCCGAGTGCTCTATTCTGACCTGAGTGACGGCGAACGCGCGCAAGTGGCAGAGGCACTCGACAGTGCAGGGATCGCCTATACAATCGAAGCATCAACGGGCCGCGTCAGCGTGGCTGAAGACGATGTCTATCGCGCACGGATGCAGGTCGCCAGCAATACTGGTTTGGCTGCGCCGCAATCGGCCACCGACATGCTCGATTCCATTCCGATGGGCGCAAGCCGGACGATGGAAGGCGAGCGTTTGCGGCTAGCGCGAGAGCGCGAGTTGATGATGACGATCCAGGAAATTGATGGCATCAATTCGGTGCGTGTTCATTTGGCTACCCCGGAACGATCCGTATTTGTCCGCAATAAAAGCCCCGCTACTGCCTCTGTTATGGTGCGATTGGCGCGCGGCGGCTCGCTGGGCAAGGATCAGGTGGATGCAATTGTGAACCTTGTTGCCGGCTCTGTGCCAGGCCTCACCTCTGATGCTGTGCGCGTGGTTGATCAAAATGGCCGCTTGCTATCCTCAACCAGCGAAAGCCCGCTGGATGGGCTGGTATTGCAATCAGAATTCGAAGCCAAATTGCGCGATCAAGTGGCGAAATTGCTCACGCCAATGCTGGGCGAAGGCAAGTTTTCAACCGAGGTGCAAGTCGCGCTTGAACAATCAGAAACCACCTCTGCTCGCGAAAGCTATGAGCCAGAAGGCGTGGTGCGATCCGAAACAGAAAGCAGCGCAACGCGGATGGCGGGCGATGGCAATGCTGCTGGCGGCGTGCCCGGCGTGCTGGCCAATACGCCCCCGCCGCCCGCTGAACTGGTCGAAGAGGCGCCCAATCCCGAAGGCGAGGCGGCTGGTGATGCAGCAGCGCCGCAGCCCACCGACACAGAAACCAGCGCGCGCCGAAATTTCGAACTGGGCCGCGAAGTGGCTGTCACAACCGCGCCATCTGGCCGCTTGACCCGCATTTCTGTGGCCGTTGCCGTAGATGCCGAGGCCATGAAAGCGATTGCCCCTGCGGATGAGGCAAAACTGCAAGAATTGATCTCTGCTGCGGTTGGCGCGGACGAAGAGCGCGGCGATGTCGTCAATGTCATGGCCAGCGCTTTTGACCCTGTAGTCATCGAAGAGCCTGCCTTTTATGAGGCATGGTGGTTTGATCCTGCGCTGCGCTATGGCGGCGGATTTCTTGCGCTGATCTTGCTGTTGTTCTTTGGCGTGCGGCCTATGCTCAAACGTTTGAAGCAGGCCGGTGCCAAAGACGAAGATGATGCCGAAGGCAGCGAAGAGGACGAGGATGCGGACGAGGATGAGGATAGCCTGGCGTCATCTACAGCCGGCGCCCTTATGGCGCCCGGAATGGGGGCTGGCCAGACTGCGCCTGATGTAGCCGCCCAAGTTGAATTGGCGCGCCAATTGGCGATCTCTCAACCTGATCGCGCAGTCGCCGCTTTGCAACGCATGCTCGCTGCACCGCCGCAGCCGAGCGAAGAGGCGGGCGCTTCTGCATGAACGCGTTTGCCAATCTTTCCGGCGCGCAGGCTGCTGCCGTCTTTGTGATGCTGCTGGAAGATGCGGAGGCTGCTCAATTGCTTGCGCATTTGGAGCCGGATGAGCTTGCCGAAGTGGGTGCGACCATGTGCGAGCTGGGCGATATTGAGCCTGCGCAAATTCAATCTGCCATTGGCGCTTTTGTCGCTGAGGCTGACCGCGAAGTTATCCCTGCACGCGACCGCAATGCGCAAGTCCGCAATCTGTTTGGCCGCGCATTGGGCGATGTGAAAGCGGAAAGCATGATGCAACGCATCGGCACAGATCAGCGCCCGCGCTCGCTCGAAATTGCCCGTTGGCTTGTGCCCCAGGTCACCGCCCGGCTAATCGGTAAAGAGCATCCGCAAGTTATCTCTGTCTTGCTTTTGATGCTGGAGCCTGAAAATGCCGCTGCCATTCTGGCGCTGCTGAGCGAAGAAATGCAGCCCTTGGTCGTCGAACGCATTGCACGGCTTGGCCCGGTGACCTCCGATGCAGTGGAGATGCTTGACCGTCTGCTGACGGCCCAGATCACGACGCAATTTGGCACATCGGCGCTGGAAATGGGCGGACCGCGAGAAGCGGCAAACCTCATCAATCTGGCTGCAGGCGACACCGCCAAGCGTGTCCTGCCAGCGATCGAGGAAAAGGATGCCGAACTTGCCGCCAATATCGAGGCGGAAATGTTCACCTTCGAAATGCTGTTCGATCTGGACAATCTTGGCATGGGACGTTTGCTGCGCGATGTCGAAAGCGAAGCATTGGTCGATGCATTGAAGGGCCTGCCCGAAGATCAGCGCGAGCCATTCTTGGGCGCTATGTCGAGCCGAGCAGCCGATGGTGTGCGGGATGAGATTGAAATGCGCGGCCGCTTGAAACGCGAAGATGTCGAAAAGGCGCAAAAATCCATCGTCGAAATCGCGCGCAGCCTTGCCGATCAAGGCGAGATTGCGATGGGCGCAGGAGATGGCGATTTTGTCTGATTTTGTAACAATGCCCGCTGCGCGTCCAGTAAGTGGAAATTGGTTTGACAGCCTGTCCGCCAGCACTGGTTTCGTCGAAGGGCTGGCAACTTGCGATCATGCGTTTGGCATATCGGCTGGTCCGCGAACCGACCCGGCTGTGGCTGAGGCATTCCGTCTGGGCGAGACAGCAGGGCGCGAGGCTGCCGAAACGCAGGCGGCGATTAAGGACCGTGCGATGCGCGAATTGCGGCTGCGGTTCGGCACGCTCGACAGCGCTGCGCTGGAATTGATGGAAGCTGCACTGAGTGAAACGGTCTTGTCGCTTTGCGATCAAGTGCTGGCCGATCATGCTAGCGACCCCGATTTATTGGCTCAGCGTTGCCGCGATGCAGCCAAACGGCTCGGTGAGGCGGCCAAAAATTGTGCGCTGCATTTGCATCCCGATGATGCGGCGATGCTGGCGCATGACATGGTGCAGCAATGGCGGATTGTGCCCGATGAAACGCTAGAGCGCGGCTCGGTTCTGTTCGAAGGACCAGATGGCGCGATCAGCGATGGTCCGCGCGAATGGCGCTATGCCATTGCACAGGCAATCGGATTGAAAACTGCGCCTGATGGCATGTCGGCCGCGTAATGCTTGCCGAGATGGAATTGGAGCTTGCCCGCATGCGCAGTGCGCGGGTCGCTGCTGGGCCCGTTCAGCGCGGCTGCGTTGTTGGCTGCGATGGCGGCTTGGTCGAAGTATCCGGCCTGCCTGTACCGATCGGCACGCTCTGCCGGATTGAGGCAGATTCAGGCGGTGAAGGTGCGCTGGCCGAGGTCATCGGATTTCGCAGCGGGCATTCGCTGATGCTGCTGCTGGGCGATACAATGGCTCTGCGACCTGGCGTCAGCGTTCGGGCAGAGGGTGATCCTGGCATGGTCCGCGTTGGCCCCGCTTTACTCGGTCGAGCGGTCGATGGAACCGGCCAAGCCATGGATGGCGGCCCTCCGCCAGATTTGCGCGAGACATGGCCGCTGGGTGGAAGGCGCGAACATGCGCTGGAGCGCAGCAGCGTGATCGAACCGTTTGATTGCGGCGTGCGCGCGATCAATGCGCTGACTACGATGGGTGTGGGGCAAAGGGTTGGCATTATGGCCGGATCTGGCGTGGGCAAATCGGTGCTGATTGATATGATTGCAGGTTTTGCGCAGGCCGATATCACCATCGTTGGCCTGATCGGTGAACGCGCGCGCGAAGTGTCTGATTTCGTCTCTCGCCATATGACCGGGCCGCAATTGGGCCGCACGATTATGGTCGCGGTGCCTGCCGATCATGCGCCCAGCCTGCGCATGCGGGGCGCGCAATATGCCTGCGCTCTGGCAGAATATTTCCGCGCCCAAGGCAAGCGCGTTGTCCTCATCCTCGATAGCCTCACTCGCGTAGCCCATGCAGCACGCGAGATTGGCCTATTGCTGGGCGAGCCAGGGGCCGCACGCGGCTATCCACCATCTGCGCTTGCTGCGATTACGCGGCTGGTTGAACGGGCTGGCAATTCGCAGGCCAGCGGCGGTGCGGTAACGGGTGTCTATACTGTTCTGGCTGACGGGGATGATCAAAATGATCCGGTTGTCGATACGGCGCGGGCTATATTGGACGGGCATATCGTCCTGTCGCGCGAATTGGCGCAGCGCGGCCATTTTCCCGCGATTGATGTGCCGCAATCACTCAGCCGTGTGATGGATTATGTGGTGGAGCCGCAGCACAGGCTTGCCGCGCGTGAATTGCGCAGCCTTGTGACCATTGCAGAGACCAACCGTGATCTGGTGATGTTGGGCGCATATCGTGCAGGCGCGGATCCGCAGCTTGACCGGGCTTTATCGATGAAAAATGCGCTGGATGGCTTCTTGCAGCAAGAGCAGGATGAGTGCAGCAATCTGCCCGATAGCATCAGCCGCCTTGCCCAAGTCATGCATGCTGAGCATCAGCCGTGAACCCTGATCAGCGGCGGGTAAAGACGCTGCGCCGCGTCCGCCGATTGCGCGAAATAGAAGCGATGAGCGTCCAGCGCGATCTGGCAGATGCGCGCGGGCAAGAGCAGCGCATGCACGAACTTTACCTCAAAACGCAGGTAATGGCGCGTGATTATTCATTGCGCGACCAAGTCACTACGCCTGCTGAATTGGCGCAGTCGATGGGGCTAGCGAACTCCTTGATGACTTTAGGCGCGCAGGCCCGTTCCAACGCCCAAGACGCCGCCCAGCAGGGACACACAGCCGCACGGGAATTGAACCGGCTTGAGCATCAGCAAACCCGCCTTGGCGAACGGATTAGTGAAATTGAACGCGCCGCTCAAGATGAAGCCGAAAAGCGGGAAAGCAGCGCGGCGGTTGGAAGGGCAGCCAGCAAATTGGCACGACCTTTGCAGAGTTAATTGGAACTTAGCCGGATAGAGCCTCCGCTTAGAAATTACTTCTTCGCGCCTCGTCTCCTTCCAATCGGGCCCTTTAGGCAAATTAGGACAATCAGCGATGCTTCTCGATATTCCCATGTCAGACCTCTCTTTCAGCAGTGAACAGCGCAGCCCAGCGCCTGCATCGGTGAATGGTGTGCTTGGCGACGGTGCTTCGTTTTCCTTGGTCCTGAATGCGAGTTCTACAGCGGTTCCAAAAGCGGCCCAGCTATCGGCGCAAATTGGCGCGGGGGAGCCACTCCAGGACGCATCTGCCGAGGGCGTACCTGCGCCGCTTCAGCGCACATTGCTCGCTGTTTCCATGGTCAAGGCGCAGCTAAACTTTGCCGATATGGCGCCAATTAAGGCGGGGCAGTCTGTGCCAGAAACAAGCACCGCGCCGCTTAACCCATTGGTCGATTTTGATCCCTTGCGAGCCCAAAGCGGCACGGTCGTTGCTGAGCCACCAAAGCCTGTCTCAACACCAGTAGCCACGCCGACCTTAGAGTCGGTTGAGCAGGCTCTGATGGCTCCCATAGTTTCACGCATTCAAGCGGCGGCTCCCGGCATAGCATTGCCGCAAGAAGCGCAAGTTTTGCCGGATCACGGCAATGTTATGCCGGAAAAATTTGAAGCTGAAAAACCAGCGCTTGCGCCGAGCGTCTTATCGCATTTGCAATTGGCCCCGCAAAAGCCAGACGGTCAGCCTGCCAAATTGTCGTTGCAAGAACGGCCATTATTGCAGTCGCCTGCGCCGCTCAATCTTGGAAATGACTCCATCCAAACTATTGCTGATCCTGCAATCCAACCGGCTTCCAGCACCGTTGTGCACTACCATGTAGGCGGCAATCCTATGCTGGCGCAAACCGTTTTGCCTGAGTCAAATGAGCCTGAGCCAATTGAGGCTGAGCCAATTAAGGCTGAGCCAATTGAACCTGAGCCAACTGAGGCTGAGCCAAGCATTCCTCTTAGTCGCCCCAATGTTGCAGCGCCGCCGCAGCTGGGGCAAAGCGTTCCAAACAATTCACCGCCTTCACTGCCAATTGCGCCAGTCTTGCGGGCCAATATGCCGGTAGAGCAATCGGATATCCCCTCCCAGCGACGAATGCAAAGCCCACAAGCACCAGCTGCAGCGCCGCCGGTTTCAGTGCCTGCGGAGCTGGCGCGCTCTGTCCAAATGCCTGCTGATTTGCCGCTTGTTAGCCAAACACCGCAGGCAGTAGAAACATTGAAGCAGACCGAAACATTAAGGCAAAGTACGCTTGGTTTTGAAGCGGAGCGGGCCGATACGCCGATTAAACCGGCAATTAAGGCGCCGGCCATCCTGCCGCCTGCCATTCTTCCTTCCGGTCAATTGCCGCAAGAGCGCGAGCGGATTGTTCCCATCGGTGTGAACCGAGATTTGGACGATTTGCAGCCATCCGTTCTGAAGCCGCGACCAATTCCCCAAGACGCAGCACCAAGGATTGCGGCACAATCGCCAACGCTTAAGGCGCCGCAAACTGCCAAAACGGCACCTAAGATCGCGGTTGATCCCAATGCGCTTGCTCTTCCGGTTGAAAAGCCTGTCTCGGGCACTGCATTATCCGCGCCTATTCCTGCGCCATCTGCCACCACTATGCAGGCGCCTGTATCAATGCCCATGCCAATCGGAATGCCGCTTGTGGATGCGCCGATTAGCAATCTCTCCAATGGCACACCTGCCCCTTTGCCTGGCGCGCCGCAATTGCGCGATGCTCAGCCGCTCGAACGTCTGGTCGAGACAATCAGCCAAATGCGTGAAAGCGGACAAACGGGCCGCGGCGAGGTTTCGCTGCGTCATAATCAATTCGGGCTTGTATCGATGCAGGTCCAATCGAGCGAAGGCGAATTGCAGGCGCGGCTTGCCAGCCGTGATCCGGGCTTTGTTGCAGCCGCGCAATTGGCGCTGGCCGAAAGAGCGGCAGCGGAAAGGGCTGTCATGGGCGCTAGTGATACTGCGCAAACGGCATCACGCGGCAATGAAAGCCAACAAAATCAGAATCAGCAAAATGGCCATAATCAGGGCCGCGATATGGGCTCAATGGGGCAAAGTGACGGGCGCCAAGGGGGCACGGCATCGGGCGATCAGAAGCCCGGCGATACGTCTACTAAGGGTGAACACGATGCTGCGCTTTCATCACCCGATGACCATACAGCCCCCAAAGATGTTTCCATCACGCAAGCAACCAATGGCCTTTTCGCCTGAGGTTGTTTGAAGACCGGTTAATTCCAAGGGAAATGAAACGCGATGGCCAAGGGTAAAGACAAGGGCAAAGGCAAGGATGAGGACGAGAAGCCTAAGGGCGGAATGATCAAAATGCTCATCTTTGCGGTTGTACTGCTGACGCTTGGCGCCGGCGGGGCATATGGTGCGTTTGCAGCTGGCCTGTTTGGCGGCGGGGACGCGGTAGAAGAAGACAATAACCCAAAATTCGTTCTTAAAGGCGAGGAGGATCCTTTCGCGCCTGCAGGCGATGACAAAAAGGATGGTGGCGGCGAAGTCGTTCACGGCGATGGCGGCAGCAAATACCGCATCGCTTATTACAGCTTCTCTGAACCATTCACCTCGAACCTGGCTGATTCTGCGGCGCTTGTCCAAGTCGATATTGCCGCCTCAACCCAGCGTGATGGGCGCGTGCTGCAATGGATTAAGCAGCATGAACTGGCTGTGCGTTCAGCGATCCTGACAGAGCTTGCCGGGACACCAGAGGCCGACATTTATACTAAGGCTGGCAAGGATCGGCTGCAAAATCGGCTCACCGGTGCAATCAACGCAGTGCTAACCGAAAACGAAGGTTTTGGCGGCGTCGATGCGGTGCATTTCAAAGCGTTCCTGATCCAATGAGGCCGCAGCATGATTTCATCCCAGAGCGCGGCATAGCGAACCACTGCGCTGAATTATTCGCTATAGAACCATCGTCAGATGAACGCGCGAAAGAGCAAGCCGAAGAACAAACGGTGGAGCTGGAGGCATTCTCTGTGCGGGCGCAGCGCGCAATGCAGGCGCAGCTTGCCGCACAATTGGGCGGCGATAAATTGCGTGTTTCGGCCGAGGAAGTTGGCCGCCGAAAGGCTGGCTCGCTGTATAAGGCCATTGGAACAGTGGCTGCCAATCTCTTGCTGGAATGCGGGACGGGTAAGCTCCCCTTGCTGCTATCGTTTGATTATGGTGCGGCTTTGGCATTAACCGAACAGGCCTTTGGCGGCGATGTTCGCGGGATCGAAACTGGCCTTACCGAATTGCCACAATCGGCTTGGCTGGTGCTGGAAAGTATAGCCGCGCAAATCGCGCAGAGCTTTGCCGAGGCCTGCGAAATGGATGGCGGCTGCGAGCTGCTGCGTCACCATGAGAATGTGGCAAAAGTAGATGCTTTTCCAAAGAGGGCCGCCTGTTTTGTGTGGCCGGTAAGTTTTCATCTCCCTGGAACTGTTGAGATCCCGTTTAGATTGGTGACCAGCGAACCAGACTTTCTCGGCATTGTGAATGCGGGCGCCCAGGATGATGCGCCCACGGTCGCCGCAATTGATCCAGCTTTGCAATCCGCTGTCTTTGGTGGTTTGCCTTTGCCCATGCGCGCTGTTCTGGCCGATTTGGCCATGCCTGTTTCGCAGCTAGCAAGCTTAAAACCCGGCGATTGCATCCCCTTTTCCCCACGCCGCGAAGTGCCCTTGATGATGGGCACAAAAGTGATTGCACGGGGCCGAATTGGCTCACTCGATGAAGAAGTGGCGCTGAATGTGACGCAGCTGATATGATGGAGCCTTTTTATGACAATTGATCTTGGGGTCTTGGGCCGCCTTGGCGATGTCCGGGTCGATCTATCGGTTGAACTTGGTAAGACTGAATTGCCCCTAAAAGATGTTTTGGCTTTGCAGCAGGGCAGTGTCGTTGGCCTGAACCGTCTGACCGATGAACTGCTCGATGTGACGGCCAATGGTAAGCCGATTGCGCGCGCCGAAGTGGTCGCGCAAGATGGCCGCTTTGCTTTACGTGTGGTGGAATTGGTTGGCGATGAAAGCGAGCCTGCCGCTCCCGCGTGGCCACCCGCCAATGCGCCAAGCGCCAATGATCTGGCTCCGCCAGCGTCGCCGTCACCTGAGGCACCGCCTCCAGCAGGGCCGCCACCAACAGTGCCAGGCGGCGGAGATGCTGCGCCATGATGGCGACCTATCTTCTAAAGCTCGCAATCATTTTGCCGCTGCTTGGATTGATGATCTGGGGCAGCTTGAAACTGGCCAAAATGATGCAAGGGCGGCTCGCGGCGCAAAATGGCGAAACACGCGGCATCAGACTGGTGGAAACCGCTTTTGTTGCGCCCGGCATTCGCCTTGCCGTTGTTGAATTTCGCGGGCGCGAGATATTGCTGGGCTGCTCTCGCCAAGGGCTGACACGGCTGGCCGAACATGAAGCTCCGCAGTCCGCCATTGATCCAGAAGTTGGCCCAGAAGTTGGTATTCAATGATGGGTATGCGTTTTTCATTCATGCTATTATTGGGCGCGCTTGTCGCAGCTTTGGTGATGGTGCCCGAGGCGGCATTTGCGCAGGCTGCGAGCGGTTCTCCTAATGAAGCGTTGGAAGGTGTAGGCTCTGCAATAGAGCGCGCGCTTGGCAATTCTGGCGGGGCGCAGGAACAATCCGCACCGCTATCCTTCTCGCTCCAATTGCTGTTGGTGATGAGCCTGCTCACCGTCCTTCCGGGATTGGTGCTGATGATGACTAGCTTTACCCGCATTTTGATTGTTCTGGCGATTTTGCGCCAAGCCTTGGGTCTCCAGCAAAGCCCGCCCAATCAAGTGCTGGCGGGCCTCGCTCTCTTCCTCTCGCTATTCATCATGGCTCCCACATTGAGCGCGGTAAACGAGCTGGCGATTGCGCCCTATTCCGCAGGCACGATGACAGCGGATCAAGCCATATTGGCCGCCGGCGAACCTTTCCGCGAATTCATGCTGCGCCAAACGCGCGAGGCGAATTTGGCCATGTTTGCCGATATTGCAGGCCAAGCCAGCTTTGCCTCGCCGCAAGACATCCCCTTTTCCATTCTAATGCCATCCTTTGTCACCAGTGAATTGGAGACCGCATTTCAAATCGGCTTCATGCTGTTTCTGCCCTTTTTGGTGATCGATATTGTTACCGCCAGCGTGTTGATGAGCCTTGGCATGATGATGCTTTCGCCCACGATCGTGTCGCTGCCGTTCAAACTATTATTGTTTGTCATTGTTGATGGCTGGGCCTTGTTGATGGGCTCGCTCGCCATGAGTTTCGCATGAGCGGGAAGGGGCGGATATGAATGATGAAGCAACCCTCTTATCGCTTGCTGACCAAACGATTTGGGTCGCGGCGCTGATCGCAGGCCCCGTTTTGATAGCGGCATTGTGTGTCGGGCTGGTGGTTGGGATCATCCAAGCGGCAACTTCTGTGAACGAACAAACGCTGACCTTTGTGCCGAAGCT
>JALZVZ010000239.1 GCA_023299945.1 Altererythrobacter sp.
GCCAGATTAGAAAGTTGCATCAATAGCCCCCGATCAATGGCTTGAGATCGGAAATGTCTACATCGCGTGAATTATCAGGCCTAACGCCCAGTATTGGACCAATTCTTGGTACCAAACGTCCGACAATCGGAGCAGCGTTCCAAGCAGCAGTGCGGTTGAATGAACTTGCCAAAGTCCCGCGCGGCTCGTCCAACATCGCGACCACAACAAAGCGCGGACGGTCCATTGGGAAAGCGGCGGCGAAGGTCGATACCAGCGAAGTCTCACGGTAACCGCCCTTGCTCGGTTTCTCAGCCGAGCCGGTCTTACCCCCAACACGGAAACCAGGCGCGTTGGCGTTTTTGCCTGTTCCGTAAATCGAAATCATGCGCATGAGTTGACGCATTTGCGACGAGGTGGATTCCTTGAACACGCGGCGGCCCTCTGGCGCCTCGCCGGGCTCCAATTTGTGCAAAGTCGATGGCCGCCAAATACCGCCATTGACCATAGTAGCGTAGGCAGAAGCCAAGTGCAGCGGCGTCACCGCAATACCGTGGCCATAACCGACGGTCATCGTCTTCAGCTTTGACCATTTGTCGCCCGGCCATAACGGATAGCCCTTTGCAGGCAATTCAATATGCGGGCGCTCATTCATGCCCAAATCGATCATCGTCTGGCGCATGCGTTTTGCGCCCAATTTGTCCGCGACGCGCATGGTCACAGTGTTGGAGGAATAAGCCAAGGCTTGCGGGATATTCAGCGTCGCACCCTTGCTTGGGTGATCGCTCCGCTCAATGCTGCCGATCTTCACAGTCCGAGCGTTCCAGCGCTCGCCCAGATCACCAATCACGCCCGCATCAATAGCGGCGGCCACGGTCAACGGCTTAAAGGTAGAGCCCAGCTCATACACCTGGTTGGAGACGCGGTTGAACATCCGCTTTTGCCCTTCGGCATCAATCTTATTGGGATCAAATTCCGGCAGCGAGGCCATGGCCATCACTTCGCCTGTATCGACATCCAAAACGATGCCAGCGGCACCCTTTGCATGGACCAATTTCATGCCCCGGCGCAGTTCGTCTTCCAGCGCGCCTTGAACGCGGACATCAATCGACAACGCCGCAGGCTCGCCCCGAGTGGCCGGATCGCGCAATTGCTTATCCAGAACCCGCTCCATCCCCACACGGCCATGCCCGTCTGATGCAACATAGCCAAGGATATGCGCACCCATCGAACCTTGCGGGTAATGCCGATCATTTTCGCGCGGCATTTCTAGCGCCAACTCGCCCAGCGCCATGACCGCATTGGCCTCCTCGGGCAGAACGCGGCGGCGAATATAGCCAGCCTTGCCTGATGATAATTGCTTAGTCACTTTAGCGGTATTGAGAGTAGGGAAAATCGCCTTCAACTTTGCGGCCACTTCGCCGGGCTCGCTGACCAAAGGTGTGCCGCCATCTTTCAAAGCCTTAGGGTTATACCACAGTGCATAGGCGGGAAATACGCGGGCAAGCAGCTGGCCATTGCGGTCAGTTATCTCGCCGCGGTCAGGAAGCAGCGCCTCCTCCAATGATGTCCGCGATACGCCTGCACCTGAAAAGCCGAAGGAGAAAACCCGCAAGACTGCAACCATGCCAACCAAGGCAAACGCGAGCGCAACCCACAACACGCGAAAACGCGCCGTGGTCAATGACCGGCGGCGCTCTGTAACCTGCTGAACCTTGCCAGCCTGGATCGCAGCGCTGGCGGTCATCGTGTTCATTCACCGGCCTCTGCAGCAGCCCCGGAGGGCGATGCACCAATGGAGGCTTCCGCGGCTTGCGCGGGTTTTACCGGTGAAGCATTGGCGAGGAATTCGCCCAGATCATCAGCCAAAGACGCCTCCGCCTGGGCCTGAGCTGAAACATTTAAAGTAACCGGACGGCCAGTAACGGGTGAAACCATGGCAAAGGACGAAAATTCCTCTGACACTGCACCATTTGCATCGATCGGCACAGCCCGCGCCACGCGAATAGGCGAAGGGGCATTGGGCCGGTTCGGCGAACCAAGGCTGGCCAATTGCCGCTCATTTTCCAAATATTGATCAGCGCGCGGGGCCGAATAGCCAAATTCAACGGCATTCCAATCGGAAAGCTGGCGCTGGCTGGCACGGGTCTGAAACTCCGTTTCCAGCATCATCGTTTCGCGCTCAAGCGCAATGATTGAACGTTCGGCCAATTGCACCTCGGATTTGACCGCATGGACACGAAAGCTCAGCGCCAAAAACAATACAAAGCAAACCGCCAAAACGGCGAGCCAACCAAATTGACGAAGGCGGGATTGGATGGTCATGCGGCTTCCTTGCGTGATGGCGCAGCCGTGCGCACGGCATGGCGCAAGGTTGACGAACGGGAGCGCGGGTTGCGCGCAATCTCAGCTTGCGAAGGGCGGATCGCCTTAGAGATTTGGGTGAAAATGGCCGGTGATTGCTCAATTTGCGGCAAATGGCGCGAACCGGCTGATTTCGCCGCTGCGCTGCGCAGGAATTGCTTCACAATACGGTCTTCAAGGCTGTGAAAGCTTACCGCTGCCAAACGCCCGCCTTCGTGCAGCAAAGCCTCGGCCGCTGACAGGCCTGCATGCAGCTCATCCAGCTCGCCATTTACATGAATGCGCACCGCTTGAAATGAGCGCGTCGCAGGGTCTTTTTTATCCGATGGCTTATAGCCTAGCGCCCTGCGCACAATGCGGGCCAAATCGCCAGTAGTGCCAAGCGGGCGGGCGGCCACAATTGCACGGGCAACGCGGCGCGATTGGCGCTCCTCGCCATATTGATACAACACATCGGCAATGGCATCAGCGTCTGCAGAATTGAGAAAATCCGCTGCACTTTCGCCGTCTTGGCTCATGCGCATATCCAGCGGGCCGTCTGTGCTGAAAGCAAAACCGCGCTCGGCCTGATCCAGCTGCATCGAAGATACGCCAATATCCATCGCCACGCCGTCCACTTGGGCAACGCCGTGATCGGTAAGAGCCTCTAGCATTTCAGAAAAACGCCGTGGGTGAAGCGTAAGACGCGGAGGGTTTTCCTCCGCTTCACTCCACCCACGACCAAGTTTGATCGCAGAAGGGTCGCGATCGAATGCATGCACGGTCGCGCCGCGATCAAGCAGCGCGCGGGTGTAGCCACCGGCTCCAAAAGTAGCGTCAACAATGACATCGCCGGGCTTGGGGTCGAGCGCAGCAATAACTTCATCGAGAAGGACAGGAATATGGGACGCGGTCATTTCTTACGCGCCTTCGCAAGCGCCTCTGTCACCAAATTATCGCAGGCGGCTTGTGCGCTTTCCCATTGCTCGCCCATTTGCGCGAGCTCAGCCGGGTTCCAAATGGTAAAAAACTTGCCGCCGCCGTGGAAATAGAGACCATCCTCGACCTTGCCCAGATCGCGCAAATGTTCAGGCATGATGAAACGTCCGCTGTCATCAAATGGCAATTCGAGAAAGCCGAACAGCTGCATTGCTCGCAAATCGCGGTCAAAGTCGGTGCCACGCGTATCGGCACGATCTTCTTCGCGGTCCAGCTGGGCTTCGAGTTCAATTTTACGGGAGAGACCAAATCCGGTGAGGCAGTTCCAGCGCTCATGCTTGGCAAGGCACAATATGCGCCCTTCGCTCGATTCCTTCACAGCCTTGCGGAAGAGCGGCGGAAGCACAAACCGACCCTTATCGCCCGCAGGCGAATAAGCTTGTCCGCTGTAACCTCCGAACGACACGTTCCACTCTCCAAACACAGGCCAATCGGCCCATTCCCCTCACCCAGACAAAGCTTCCTTGCTGCCGCAATCGCGCATGCGAGAGCAGTCTGCACCGCCAATTGACGACGCACAGCACACAGCAACCTGTCTGATGGAGACTGGACATATCGCGGAGTGCGCGGGGATGAAAGGGAAATTTGCGGGAAATCACGGGATAAACCGGCAAGTCTCTGTTTTTAATTGATTAATTTAGATAAGAAAAAGTGTCAGAACCGCCACTCTCTCTATGCAATCATCCTCATCTGGCTGAATTTATGCGCAAAATAGATTAGATTCGGGTTCTTTGATCCTTCGTTCCCGCAAAATCCCCAGCGCCCAGAAATGCCTTAAGATTAGGACTGCTTAAGGTAGAGCCTTTGCAAATAATGCCAATAAGGCTGCTTGCGCCTCAACATTGCTTTCGCGCGGTTCAAACAATGCGGCGTCAGCCATAATCGTGGCGGTTCCGCCGCCGATCATACAGCGCGCAAAGACACCCTCCACGCTCAATGTGCAGTCGCCTTTTGCAGAAAGATCACTGCCGGGCACCTGCGACAATTCGCCCGCCATAAGAACCGGCACGGTTACCTCGCCCCATTGAGCCAGTCGCGGCGCGTCATCTTGCTGATCGTCGAAACTAAGACCAAGCCCCCAGCGCGCAATCACTGGCGGTACAAGCGCGCTAACGGTCGGGTGACGCGGGTCTCCTAAAGGCGCCTCATATTCACCCGACAATAGCGGATCGAGCACGATCAGCACATGTCCGCCGCCGCGCACCCATTCATCCAGGGCAGCGTTATCAGCCGGGCTAAGCCCGCGCGGCTGAATAATCGCGAGCGCGTCCAATTGATCAAGCGGGCCAGGGCCCTCGCCTGCATCCAGCAAATCCAGCGGCATGATGCGGTAGCGCCGCTCCAATGCCTCCCGCACCCAAGGCAGCCCCGCATCCGCAGCGCCCAAATCGGTAAATACATCGCCTTCGCTCCAATAAATCGGAAGGCTGGTCATCAGGCCCAAGTCGCGTTTCTCGGCCTGTGTGATTTGAGTGTGTTCTGAAGGGATATCAAAGGACAAATAGCGCACACCAATAAACCCAGCGCATATTAGCGCCAGCAGCCCAGCGGCAAACGCCAGCCTATTGCGCTTCAATATCCTCAACCTCGGTTTCCGCAGTCGCGCCTGTACCTTGCTCCGGCGCCAGCGCGGGCTCTTGCGCCGCCTCTTCCTCGGTATCATCCGGCAATTCCGGCACAATGCCTGCATCGGCAAGCGGGTCGCTTTGCGCGTCGACCTCAACCGGTTCCGTCGTCGGCGCCGCCTCTGGAACGGCTGCATCCTCTGCCGTCTGGGCGCGCTGCGTCAGAGTGGCGGCCAGACCGATTACAAGCACCATGACCAAAATGCCGAGCAAGCCAACTTGCAAACGCTGAGCCGCTTGCCCGCGCGCTTTGCCAATTGGCGCAGCGTCGGTTTCGTCAGCAGTATCAACAACCTTGCGGTCGCCAATAATAGGAAAGAGTGATTTGCGATCCATGATATGTTTTAGACTACGGCATTGCCGCGATCAATCAACGTCAGAATTTGTGCCAGCACGCGCATCATTGTCCAACCAGTCAAACACCGGCAGGCCTTTTTCCCGCAGCCAATCGGCATTGTAGAGGGTTGAGAGATAGCGGAAGCCGGTGTCGCACAGGATCGTGACGATTCGCGGATTTTCGCGGCCTTCACTTATCAATTGCCGGCCAAGCGCAACCGCGCCTGCGACATTAATGCCGGAGGAAATGCCGAGGCATAACCCTTCATCGCGCAGCAATTTCTCAACCCAAGCGATACCTTCCTCATCTGAAATACGGAATTGCGTATCGATCGGCGCGCCTTCCAAATTGGCGGTGATGCGCCCTTGCCCAATGCCCTCGGCAACGGACGAACCTTCGGATTTCAGTTCGCCCTCAGCATAATAGCTATAGAGCGCCGCGCCATGTGGATCGGTCAGGGCAATACAGATCTTTTCATCGCGTTCTTTGAGACCAAGTCCAACGCCCGCAATCGTGCCGCCCGTGCCAGCCGCGCAGGTGAAGCCGTCAATCCGGCCTTCCATCTGTTCCCATAGTTCAGGTGCGGTCGTTTCGATATGCGCGCGGCGATTGGCGACATTGTCGAACTGTCCGGCCCAAACAGCGCCCTCTGTTTCCTCTGCCATGCGGCGCGAGGTGTGTTGGAAATGGGCCGGATCAGCATATTTCGTCGGCGGAACAAGCACCAATTCTGCGCCCAGCGCCCGCAAAGTCGCCATTTTTTCCGATGATTGATTGTCCGGCATGACAATCACAGTTTTATAGCCAAGCGCATTGGCCACCAGTGCAATACCAATACCGGTATTGCCCGCTGTGCCTTCGATCACTGTGCCGCCGGGCTTTAATTCGCCGCGCGCCTCTGCATCGCGGATCATATAGAGCGCGGCGCGATCTTTTACCGACGCGCCCGGATTGGCAAATTCGCACTTACCCCAAATCTCGCAGCCAGCCGCTGCGCTTGGCCCTTTCAAAAGGACAAGCGGCGTGTTGCCGATGAGATCTAGCGTCGCGCTAAAGGGTTGAGTAATGTTCATCGAATTAGAATTAGGCTTTGTAGACCCATCCCGCAACGTAGATTAATCTTCCGCAGCGATAGTGATCTTAAGACCGTCCAACGCATCTTCGAAAGGGATCTGGCATGACAGACGCGATGTTTCATTGCGGTGATCAGAGCTTTCCAGCAGATCATCTTCATCTTCGCTGATCTTTGGCAGTTTATCCGCAAAGGCTGGATCGACATAAATATGGCACGTCGCGCATGAACAGCACCCACCGCACAGCGCCAGCAGCTCGTCAAAGCCATTGTCACGAACGGCTTCCATAACGGTGAGGCCGCTTTCTACTTCGATTGCAGATTCTTCACCTTCACGGTTGACGACAATCAGTTTTGGCATTGAATGAAATCCTTAGCATCAAATAGTTGACCGCGCAGCTAGGGTTTGCAGCGCGGTTTTGCAAGAGAGGGATTACTCTGTGGGTCTTTGCGCTGACACTATCAAAAGCGATCTGGACGCGCTGGGCGCAAAGGATGCGCGCATTGCAGCGGCGGTAAAGCTGGTTGGATATCCAGAACCGCGCATCAGGGATCGCGGTTATATGACACTACTGCGCACCATCGTCGGCCAGCAAGTCTCAGTCGCTGCCGCCGCCTCTATGTGGAACAAGTTGGAAGCCGAATTGGGCGAAGGTTTTGCAGCATCAGACCTATTGAGCCGCGATTTTGACACATTGCGCGCCTGCGGATTGTCGCGGCAAAAGCAAGGCTATGCGCGGTCCTTATGCGAGCTGGTGGAGGCTGGCGCGGTTGATTTTGAGAATATGCCTGCCGGTGACGAGGAAGCGATTGAAAGCCTTATCACTATCAAGGGCGTCGGACGCTGGTCAGCGGAGATTTATCTATTGTTTGCCGAGGGGCGCGGCGATATCTGGCCCGCCGGCGACCTGGCGGTGCAAGAGGGGGTGAAGCGCCTGCTTGCATTGGAGGAGCGCCCGAAAGAAAAACAAACCCGCGCGCTGGCAGAAAGTTGGTCACCTCATCGCGGGGCCATGGCGATCTTCACCTGGCATTATTACGCCAACCCCGCGCTTTAGGATCTTTCCGCGATTGTCTGATGCGAGTTCGTTCCTAAATGGAGCGAAACAAAACCTCTGGAGAAACCATGACCACTATGCCGCCACTCATTTCGCGCGAAGCCCTCCTCGGCAATCCCACACGCGCAGGCGGCAAGATCAGCCCCGATGGCAAATGGCTCAGCTGGATCGCGCCGCAAGATGGTGTGCTCAACATATGGATGGCGCCCTTGGCTGACCGTGATGCAGCCAAACTTATGACGCATTCGGCGGACCGGCCAGTTTCGCAATATATGTGGTCGCCTGACAGCGCCTGCCTGCTTTACGTCCAAGACAAGGGCGGGGATGAAAACTACCTGCTGTACCGCGTCGATGTGGCCAGCGGCGCAGAGACCACGCTGACCCCGTTTGAAAACACCCGCGTCGATATTATCGGCGGGTCTGAACATATCCGCGATAAAATCCTGATTGGGTTAAACAATCGCGATCCGCAGTTTCACGATGTCCACCAGCTTGATTTGAACAGCGGCGAGCTGACACTTGTTTACGAAAACAATGCCTATGCCGGCTTTATGGCGGATGACACGCTGACTTTACGCATGGCGATGGCGCAAAACGAAGCTGGCGGAACAGATTATTTCCGCATGACGGATGGCGTCGTCGAGGACATGCCATTTACCAGCACGGCGATGGAGGATTCCATGACCACCTCGCCCGCTGGATACACCAATGATGGCAGCGTGCTTTATTGGCTCGACAGCCGCGGCCGCAACACTGCCGCGCTTTATGCAGAAGATGTCGCCAGCGGCGAGCGGACGCTCATTGCAGAGGATAACAAGGCCGACATTGGCGGCACAATCCGCAGCCGTGAAACGGGCGTCATCGAAGGTTACAGCGTCAATTACCTTACCAGCATGTGGACCATGCTAACCGATGATTTGCGTGATGCCTATGCTTGGCTAGACGAGCGATTGAGCGGCGAATACGGCATTCTGTCGCGCAATGATGCCAATGATATTTGGATCATCTGGAACGACCAGCTGACCGCGCCGCTTGCGACCCATATTTACGACCGCAAAGCGCAAACATTAGAGCCGTTTTACGTCACCCGCCCTGAACTGGAAGGTGCGCCATTGCAGGCCATGCATCCGCGCGAAATACCAGCGCGAGACGGCCTGACCCTGCCATCCTATCTAACCCTGCCCAAAGGCAGCGATGACAATGAAGACGGCGTGCCAGATGGACCATTACCGATGATATTGCTGGTGCATGGCGGTCCATGGGCGCGCGATGGATACGGCTTTAATCCTCAGCACCAATTGCTCGCCAATCGCGGATATGCCGTGCTGTCCGTGAACTTTCGCGGCTCGACCGGATTTGGCAAAGACTTCATCAATGCCAGCAATCTGCAATGGGGTCTGGCGATGCATGATGATCTGATTGACGCGGTAAATTGGGCCGTGGATGCAGGGATTGCCGATGCTGATAAAGTTGCGATTATGGGCGGATCTTACGGCGGATATGCAGCATTGGCTGGCCTCGCCTTTACGCCCGATGTGTTTGCCTGCGGCATTGATCTTGTTGGCCCATCCAATCTTGAAACTTTGCTGGAGACGATCCCGCCCTATTGGGCGCCGATGGTCAAAATCTTTCACGAACGCATGGGCAATCCCAGCACGCCAGAAGGGTTGGAA
>JALZVZ010000240.1 GCA_023299945.1 Altererythrobacter sp.
AAACGGGCGGATTGCTGGGCATGATAACGCCGCTCACCAATAATTTCTGCGCTGGCTGCAACCGAATTAGAGTGACGGCAACGGGCCAGCTTTTCCCTTGCCTTGGCGGAGGAGAGCAGGTCGACTTGCGCGCTGCGTTGCGCTCTGATGATCCTGATGGAAACCTTGCAAAAGGGTTGGCTGAGGCCATGCATATCAAGCCAGAGCGTCATCATTTCGACATTTCGGAACGCGGCGCTGACCCGGCTCAGCCGCGCCATATGTCGGTTACGGGCGGCTAGCCTATGGCGGTCACCATCTTGTTTCTTGGCCCTTTGCGCGATTTGGCGGGTGAAGAAACGCGCGAAGTTCCCGCGCCGCTGGACTGGGCCGGATTGCTTGATGCCGCCGGACCGTTGGTTGCCGAGCAGCTGGCAAGCGAACGGGTCAATGTGGCTTGCGGCGGCAAAGTGCTCAGCGACAAACACGGTTTAAATGCGCAGGACGGCGATGAAGTCGCGCTGCTGCCACCTGTCAGCGGGGGCTGACTAATGCGCAATGTTCGCATCGAGAGCGGCGCTTTTGATCCGCATGCGCTAACCAGTAATCTTGCAAAATCATGCCCAGAGGCAGGCGGTATTGCCAGCTTTCTAGGGGCAGTACGCGCAGGCGGCGGGGTCCAGGCGCTGGAGCTTTCCCACTATGAGCCACTGACCATGGCAGGGATGGAGTTGTTGGCGGATGACGCTTTTGCACGCTTTGACTTGATGGGCCTGAGCATGGTCCACCGCGTGGGGCATATGGTGCCGGGCGATCCGATTGTTTGCGTTGCCGCGGCCTCTCGTCACCGCCGTGATGCCATCGCAACGATAGATTTTTGCATGGACCATTTGAAAAGTGCGGCATGGTTTTGGAAACGCGAACTGCGTGAGGGATCGTGGCATTGGATTGAGCCGCGCGCGCAAGATTACAGCGACAAGGACCGCTGGGAAAAATAGCGAATATAATTCTCGCAGTTTGATCTGGATCAATGTCGGATCACAAAAATGCGGGCAAACATCTCCTCACCGTCAAGGAGAAACCTCATGTCCAACCGCATCATCGCCGCCGAACTCAACCAAAAAGCCCGCATTGTCGAAGCATCGGCCATCACGGTGATGCGCGCACACTTTCAATGGGCCAGTGATCAGGGTCGCGCAGGCGAGGCTCAATTGCCGTCTATCAAAACCCTGAACCCAGTTCTGCAATCGCGCGGTCTTGGCGTTTGACCATGTCGGCCACTTCGGATTGATAAGAGATTTGGTCAGGCAGGCCGCGCTGGGCTATGGATGCCTCTGCAATCAGTCCATCGATATTGCCCAATGCGATCGCAGTGCGGCTGCGATGGGCGGAGAGCTCAGCGATGGCAAGCTGAGCGTCGGCCCAGATATTGGCGGTGGGGCCAGACCCTCGTGCAGCAGCAGCTTTACGCTGCGCCCCAGGCAAAGCTTCCATAAACGCTGCATGGGCGCCTCGTGCCGAATCGCGCTCTGCTACCAACTGAAGGACAGCATCGCTGCCCATTGCGGTGGGAATAGGTACGGTGGTTGACGGATTGGGCACAGGAGAAGCCGTGCTTGCCGGACTCTTCTCAAAATCGCGCAGGGTTAAAGAGGGGTATTTGTCAGAGGATGCCGCGCATCCGCTCAAAAACAAAGCAGGCACAAGGGCATAGAGTAGGGGGTGGGATGTTGTTTTTACCATTGAGGGTTTTATAGCACTTCGTGAAAGCTAGGCCACCCATGATCGCAACTTAGGCCGCAAAGTGAATTTCCGCACAAAACATGGGTGATCTTTCGTTGACTTGGCAAAGCCTTTGACCTAACGGACGCCTTCTTTCCAGCGGCTTGCATTTATGCGACCCGCCGGATGCGCCTTACTCATGAGGGTAGGGCACAGCTCTAGATTGAGAGAATTACCACGATGTTCGCAATAGTGCGCACGGGCGGCAAACAATATCGGGTTGCTGCCGGAGACAAAATAGCCGTTGAGAAGCTTGCTGGCGAAGCAGGCGATACAATCACGCTGGGCGATGTTCTTTTGGCAGGTGAAGGCGAGACAATCGCTGACGCAGCTAAAGTGACGGTTTCGGCTGAAATTATCGCACAAGCCAAGAGCGATAAGATTGTCGTCTTCAAAAAACGCCGCCGGCACAATTATCGCCGCAAGGCTGGCCATCGTCAGATGATGACTTTGCTGCGCATCACCGACGTTGGTGCAGGCGCGAAAAAGCCAGCTGCGAAGAAAGCTGCGCCCGCGAAAGAAGCGGACGCTGCACCGGCTGAAGAAACCAAAGCTGCCGCCAAGAAGCCTGCTGCTAAAAAAGCACCGGCGAAGAAGGCACCAGCTAAGAAAGCAGCCCCTAAGGCTGCCGACAAGAAGTAAGGACGGCTGAGCAATGGCACATAAAAAAGCAGGCGGCTCCTCGCGTAACGGTCGCGATTCAGCGGGTCGGCGCCTAGGCGTTAAAAAATTCGGTAGCCAGGGCGTTGTCGCTGGCAACATTCTCGTGCGTCAGCGAGGAACCAAATTCTATCCGGGCAGCAATGTCGGCATGGGCAAGGATCACACCCTGTTCGCGCTCGAGCATGGCGTGGTACGATTCCACAAGGGCAAGCTAGGCCGCAAATATGTGTCAGTCGACGCGATTGCGCTAGCCGCCGAATAAACGGACGCTCCAAAACCGGGATCGTCCAATGCGATGGTCCCAGCCGGCAAACCGGCACACCAAGAGGGAGATGGGACTAGCCTGCAAATAGCAGGGAGTTCTGCTCCCTCTTGTGTTTCTCCCTTGGTAAGCGCGCATCTGCATAAGCGGGGCGGAAGGGAGAAGGCTCAGTGTTCCATCGCAGTGAAAGATTGCTGCTACGCCCAATCTGGCACGAGGATTGGTGGGCGGTCTATGAGGGCATTAATGACGAGCAGATTGTTCGCAATCTAGCCCGCGCACCGTGGCCCTACACCCCTGAGGAGGCCCGTCACTTTACAGCCCTGCCGATTGATCCCCAATCCCCGCGTTTTCTGATCACACTTGCGTTGAGCGCTGAAGTGATTGGCTGCATTGGGCTTGATCCATCTGATGATCCAGAGGCGCTAGAACTGGGCTATTGGATCGCTCGCCCGCATTGGGGACTAGGTTATGTTACAGAGGCCGGCCGCGCCGCGATCCATCTTGCACAAATGATGGGCAAGGCGCGAATGACCGCTGGGCATTTCCTCGACAACCCCGCCTCCGGCCGCGTGCTTGAAAAGCTGGGCTTTGAGCGCTTGCCTCATACCGCGCAGCGCCATAGCCGCGGGCGCGGTGAAATTGCGCCAATTGCGGAATATTCGTTGGAGCTGAATGGTTGTGACGTGTGAAGGATAATCAGGGCATTCCCCGACAGTCTTTTCAGAGGCCTTGCCGAGGGGCAGCGCCCGCTTTAGGTCATAAATCGGACAAAAGGGGACCAGGCGTCAAGCTTGGAAATTAATGACCAGTCGCAAGAGATTAAGCCCAGAGGAATCGCGCAAATCTGCCTTAAGTGCAGCGCGTGAGTTGCTGATTGAGGCAGGGCCGCAAGCGGTCACGCTAAAAGCGGTGTCTGGGCGTATTGGACGCACACATGCCAATTTGCTGCATCATTTCGGATCAGCCGCGGGTCTTCAAAAAGAACTCGCCAAGCATCTTGCCGAAACCGTTTGTATAACCATCAAAGACGCAGTGCATGCCAGCCGTGCGGGATTAGGCACGCCGCGCGAAGTCGTGGATTTGGCCTTTGATGCTTTCGATAAAGAAGGGGCCGGCGCGCTGACATCTTGGATGATGTTAACCGGAAATGAGGATGCGCTGGGTCCAATTGTCGAGACAATTCATGAACTTGTCCACGAAATTGCGCCCGAAGAGGAAGCGGAGCATGGCGCAGTCATGCGCGTGCATGAGGAAACGCTGGCGCTGGTGTTGATGGCGATGGGTGATGCACTGATTGGTTCAGCGCTGGCGCGTTCGCTCGGCTTGCCGGAAACTGCTGCACGCGACCGGGCGCTGCGCATGCTGGAAACTTCGATTGAGCTCGTCAGTCAGAAGAGTTGAGCGCGGCGGCCAGCCATTCTGGAGCAGTCTGCGTATCGATATCGTCAAGACGCAAGTGATCCACGGCTAAGCCAAGCTTCTCATAGGTGCATTTGCGGCGTTTCTCTTGCGACTTGTCCAAAGGTACAACGACCAGTCGCCGATTGACCTTTGAACGCCAATTCATCCGCGCTGTGTTCTCCTGCCCGATGTAGCAGCCTTTTTCAAAATTGACGCCGGACAGTTCCACAGCATTGGTTTCCAGCCACAATATATCGCCAAGGTCTGCTTGGCCTTCGGCCACGCCTCGGCTGAGGCGATGGGCGAGCCAAGCGTCATCAGCGCTTTGGGCATCGTCACGAATCGGAGCGATCCAGCGAAAGCCAAGCTGTGCCAAACGCGGATCAGAAACCGCATTGGCCACAGCTGGCGCATCTTCGCTCCAATAAATGGCCAGTGTTTC